>CAMBGO010000039.1 GCA_945866165.1 Chitinophaga pinensis
CCTCATCAATTTGATGCATGTAAAATGATTGTTTGTCATGTGGGAACTGGATAGTGTCAAATTCATATCCATCTGCATGATAGTCGATCTTAACATTGCCAGTTTCTATTTTACCATCACCTGCCAATTTTGTGCGGTTGTCTAGCCAACTGCTGAAAATAGCTGTTTTTTTATTAGGGTATTGGTCTTTTAGTAATTTAAAAATTGTAGGATAATGATAGTTTGGCGCAATGATGTCATTATCCCAAACGTTGTGTTTGTTTGCCCATGTTCCAGTTAATAAACTATTGTACCCTACAGCTGAAATGGTAGGCGACTCAGAATAACCGTTTTTTTCTCCTCCAACATAAGCCCTGACATAATCACCTGATTGTATGATTTTTTTGATGTTGGGGATTTGTGAATTTTCTATCACATCAGCAGGTATTCCATCTGCAATTACAAAAACCACTTTTTGTGAAATTGCTAGAAGGCAATAAAACAAGCATGGAAATAAAATAGACAAGAATTTCATTATTCTGATTTTATCAAAAATAATCAATAGTTACAGCGTAAAAACTTGAATTTTAAATTTAACCAAGAATTCATAATGTTATTATCTTTTTTAAACATTTGAAAAAAGAAAATCAACATTCCAAATCAGTTAAATGATAAATTTTGTAACACAAAGAATTGGGATTGAAGATAATTTAGTTATGATCTTTTAGTATATTTAAGAAGCGATTTTTTAAAATGACTTTTCAATGAACTTACTGAAATTTAGCAAATATATTATTAGTCTGATTTTATCCTCCTTCATCATCTCAAAGAGTGTTGCACAGGCTTTAAACAATTCATCTCAACCCAATATTGTCTTTATTATTTCCGACGATCACGCTTTTCAAGCAATTGGTGCATATGGCGGCAAGTTAATGCCAACACCCAATATTGACCGCATTGCAAATGAAGGGGCCATCTTCAGAAATTCTTTTGTTACCAATTCCATCTGTGGTCCAAGTAGGGCAACATTGTTAACTGGGAAGTATAGTCACAAGAACGGCTATCCATTGAATGAAAAAAAGTTTGACGTAAACCAATTTCTTTTTTCACGCCTATTTCAGCAACATAATTACCAAACAGCATGGGTTGGTAAATGGCATTTAGGAAATTTACCACAGGGGTTCGATTATTTTTCAATCTTAAAAGGACAGGGTAATTATTATAATCCAGATCTAGTTGGAACAAACAATGATACCACAAGACATGAAGGTTACGTTACCGACATTATTACTGACCAATCATTGGCATGGTTGGATCAAAGAGATCCAAGCAAGCCTTTTTTTCTGGTGGTAGGTGAAAAGGCTACTCACCGGGAATGGGTACCCGATATTCAAGACCTTGGTGCTTTTGATTCTATTGATTTTCCATTGCCCGTGAATTTTTTTGATACATATAATGATAGACAAGCTGCCTTGCATCAAGACATGACCATTGAAACAACCATGCGGATGAAAGAGGATGTGAAGGTTCACCTGGATTACAATACTGGAGATTTCAAAAGACTGACAGAAGATCAACGGGTAAAAATAAAAGAATATTATGATCGAATTAGCAATGAGTTTGATGCAAAAAAACTGAGCGGTAAAGAGCTAGCTGTTTGGAAATTTCAACGGTATATCAAAGATTATCTTGCCGTAGCAAAATCAATGGATCGAAATATTGGAAAAATTCTTGAATACCTCGACCAGCATCAGCTTGTAGAGAATACTGTTGTAGTGTATTTGTCAGACCAAGGATTTTATTTAGGTGAACATGGTTGGTTTGATAAGCGATTCATGTATGAAGAATCTCTTAGAACTCCTTTTGTCATTCGGTATCCTCAAATAATTAAGCCCGGAACAAATATAACACGCTTTGCTTCCAACATTGACTGGGCACCTACTGTGTTGGATCTTGCAGGAATTAAGGTTCCCAATGAAATACAGGGCATGTCATTGGTTCCATTATTGAAAAATCGAAATGTTAAGAATTGGAATGATGAACTTTATTATCATTACTATGAATATCCTGACCCGCACAGGGTGAGTCCGCATTTTGGAATTCGTACACCACAATATAAATTAATCAAATTCTATGGAGCAGAAAATGGATGGGAGTTGTATGACTTAAAAAGAGATCAATCTGAAATGAACAATGTAATCAAGAGTAAAAAATATAGTAAAGTTATTGCAGATTTAAAATCCAAACTTGTTCTGTTGATTGATAAATATGAAGATGATGAGGCGAGGAAAATCTTATCAGAAGAAAAATAAATTAAATTTTTAATTAAAGTTGATGCAAGTGAAAAAATCAAATCTTTATATAAATAAAAGACTGCTCGTCTTTGTTTTATTTATTTGTCTTAATATATATTTTGCTATTGCACAACCAAAAGAATCATTACCCAATATCATTCTTATATTGATGGATGATCTTGGTTATGGTGATCTATCTTGTTATGGTGCCCTTGATATCAGAACACCTCATCTTGATCAACTAGCAAATGAAGGAATCCGGTTTACCAATTATCTCTCAGCGCAAGCCGTATGCAGTGCTTCGCGTGCTGCCTTGCTTACAGGGTGTTATTCAAATCGAGTGGGTATTTCAGGGGCGTTATTTCCTAATGCTGGTGTGGGATTGGCTCAAAGTGAAGTCACCATTGCAGAGATGATGAAGCAAAAAAAATATGCAACAGCCGTATTCGGAAAATGGCACTTGGGTGATGCTATTGAATTTCTTCCACTCCAACAAGGCTTTGATGAATACCTGGGTATCCCATATTCAAATGATATGTGGCCAATGGAGTACGATGGAACACCTGCTAAAGAGAGTAATTATAAACATACTATACCGATTCTTCCACTAATAAAAAACAATGAGAAGATAGGAGAGATTAAATTATTAGAAGATCAATCTACCCTAACTGGCTTGTATACAGATGCTGCCATTTCATTTATCAAGCGAAATAAAAACAAACCTTTCTTTTTATACTTGCCGCACTCTATGCCACATGTGCCCATTAATGCTTCAAAAAAATTCAGGGGAACGAGTAAGCAGGGATTGTATGGTGATGTAGTTCAAGAAATAGATGATGCAGTTGGTCGTATCATGAAAACATTAAAGGAACAAGGAATTGATAAAAATACCATGGTGATTTTTACAAGTGATAATGGTCCTTGGTTTAATTATGGAAACCATTCAGGAAATACGGGTGGTTTCAGGGAAGGAAAGGGCACAACATTTGAGGGTGGACACCGTGTTCCTTTCATTGTTAGATGGAAAGGATCAATTCAGGGTGGACAAGTTTGCAATCAATTGGTTTCTGCCATTGATATTCTTCCAACTATTTCCTCAATTTGCAACTTGCAATTGCCGGAAAATAAAATTGATGGAGTGAGTTTACTTCCGATCTTTAATGGTAACATGAATGCAAGTCCAAGGAAAAACTTTCTTTACTACTATAGAAAAAATTCCTTGGAGGCAGTTCGAAGAGATAATTGGAAGCTGGTATTTGAACATCCATCTAGGTCATATTTAAATCAAGTTCCTGGTAAAGATGGATTTCCAGGAAATGCACCTGAAGACATCATGATGCCCTTCGCCTTGTATGACTTGCGAAGAGATCCTGCAGAGGCCTATGATGTAAAAGATCAATATCCTGAGATCGTTATCGAATTAAATAAACTTGCTGAAGAGGCAAGAAAAGAATTGGGCGATGATTTGCAGAATAGGGTAGGAGCAAAAAATCGACCTATAGGTAAGGTTGTGGCAACAAAAAAATAACATGAAATATTTGATGGCTTCATTGATCTTTCAACATAAAAATAAGTTCATCTTATTCTTGATTTTTATTTCAAGTATTAATTGTAAAGTCCTTCATTCACAAGAAAATAATTTTGTAAAAGACACGCTTCCATCTTGTTGCATGAAAATCCCATCAAGGTTTTCTGTGAAACATGATAGCGCCATCATTCATGTTGTCGCAAAAAAATCTACTGAGGGTATGGTGCTTATTCCTGGCGGAACTTTCAACATGGGTGGAGATAACGAACAAGCTGATAGAGATGAATTGCCTAAGCATAAAGTTGTTGTGGCTTCTTTTTATATGGATGAAACTGAAGTAACGAATGAACAATTCAAACAATTTGTAGATGCAACAGGATACATTACTACTGCTGAGCGCAAACCAGATTGGGACGAATTAAAAAAATCGGTGCCTCCAGGAACACCCAAGCCTCCTGATGAAGTATTGGTTGCTGCTTCACTAATATTTAAAGTTGCTTCAGGGCCTATTAACCTCAATAATTATAGCCAATGGTGGGAGTGGGTTAGTGGTGCAGATTGGCAACATCCACAAGGATCTAATAACAGTATAATTGGCAAAGAAAATTTTCCGGTTGTACAAGTAAGCTGGGACGATGCCATGGCATATTGTAAATGGGCAGGTAAAAGATTGCCCACCGAAGCTGAATGGGAATATGCTGCAAGGGGTGGACTGAAAGATGAAATATATCCGTGGGGGAATGAGCATGTTAATGCTGGAAAGCCTAAAGCAAATTCATGGGAAGGAAAATTTCCATATCTCAATGAACGAAAAGATGGCTTTGATAGAGCTGCTCCAGTAAAGTCATTTTTACCGAATGGATATGGATTGTATGACATGGCTGGCAATGTGTGGGAATGGTGTAGTGATTGGTATAAATATGATTATTATAGTGAACTGAAAGACAAGGAGTCAAATAATCCGAGAGGACCACTAACTAGTTTTGACCCCGATGAACCTTTTGCACAAAAAAGAAGCCTCCGTGGTGGAAGCTTCTTGTGCAATGATGCATATTGTTCTGGTTACCGTGTATCTAGGCGCATGAAAAGCAGTCCAGATACAGGTTTGGAGCATACAGGATTCAGGTGCGTAAGGGATATTTCAAAATAAATCTAGAATTATTATTTCAATAATTTCTTGTATCGAATATTTCTGTATTCTACTTTCATCGATTCAGAAACATGTACCTGCAATCCTATTACACCTGAAAAGTGTTGACTTGAAGGATCATTATCGGTCGTTTCACTCATCAATACACCATTGATAAAATGTTGCATGTGATTGCCTTTAACGATCAAATGAATTTCATTCCAATCATTTTTTTTAATATGACTTTTGAGCTCTTCATCATTGCTGATCGTTTCAATGACTGTAGGTTTTTTGTCTTTTTCAAGCGATACTTTTTGTCCTCTCATTGCCAAAAAGCCACGACCTCTTTCTTCATAATTTTGTCCGGTGTATACATTCTTTCCATCGATGTCAGCTTGGTATCCTTTCACAGCGTATGGAATATCTGAAAGTTCCTGACTTCTATAATTGATGCCGCTGTTTCCTCCTTCATTGATTTTATATTCTGCAATGAATTCAAAGTCTGATGGTTTTTCTTCACGCCAAATAAGAAACGAATTTGTTTTAATTTGTTTTGTTGGAGTCACTTCACCAACAAAGCATCCATTTTCAATTCTCCAAACACTTTTATCTGCATCCCATCCATTGAATGTTTTGCCGTCAAAAATAGTTTTGAAACCGTCTTTCGTCATCGTTGGAGTTTCATTGTTGCTCGAATCGTAATTCGTTTCGATGCATGCAATGAAACCAATCGTTATTGAAATGAGTAATATTTTTTTGAACAAGCTTTTTTTGTTGAAGTGATGCATGATTGATTATTAGTAGGATTAAATTTTATTTACTTAATTGCTAACACCTGTGTTTTTCCAGCTACCTGATTTTGCTGATTCCTGGACTGCATTGCATACCAACTGTGTTTGGTGTGCTTCTGCAAATGTTGGCGAGCATGGTTTCCCGGTTTCTAAGCTTTCCAAAAAATCAGCCACTTGGTGAACAAAAGAATGTTCGTAGCCAATACCCAAACCTGGTACCCACCATTTGTTCATATATGGCTGATCTCCATCTGTAACATGTATCGATCTCCATCCTTTAACAATTGATTCATCTGAGTTATCAAAGTATTCTAGTCTGTTTAAATCGTGTAGGTCCCAACGAATTGACGCATTGGCGCCATTTATTTCAAAAGTGTACAATGCTTTGTGGCCACGTGCATAACGGGTTGATTCAAACAATCCGAGTGATCCATTGGAAAAATGACAAAGGAAAGAACACGCATCATCGATGCCAACTTTTTCAACCTTTCCTGTGAGTTGGTGCATTCTTTCTTTGATGAAGGTTTCTGACATGGCAGTTACATCTTTTATCCCACCGTTAAGCCACATGGCTGTGTCGATACAGTGTGAAAGCAAGTCGCCTAATACTCCTGAACCTGCAACCGCTGCATCCATTCTCCATAGTCCTTCACCACCTTGTGGCAGACTTGCATTGATGGTCCAGTCTTGTAAAAAATTAGCACGGTAATGAAATATTTGTCCAAGTTTACCTGAACCAATGATTTGTTTTGCAAGTGTTACGGCTGGTAACCTGCGGTAGTTATACCACACTGTATTGGCTACCCCAGCTTTGGTAATTGCATCAACCATTTGTTGTGATTCCTCAAGGTTTCTTGCTAATGGTTTTTCACATAGTATCATCTTGCCTGCAGCAGCGGCAGCGATGGCGATTTCAGCATGCGTATCATTCGGTGTACAAATATCAATTGCATCGATATCGTTTCTTTTAATCATTTTTCTCCAATCTGTTTCGGTGCTTTCATATCCCCATTGTTCTGCAAATCCTTTTAGTTTTGATTCATTTCTAAAGCAGACTGCCTTTAAAACTGGAGTATATTGAAGTGCTGGAAAAAAGTTTGCAACGCGATTATATCCATTGGAATGTGTTCTTCCCATGAAGCCTCCACCGATCAAGCCAATGTTTAATTTTTTCTTTGTAGACATATAAAAAAATTTATGTTTTTATTTTTCTGTTTTACTATTCTTGCCAGCCATGTTGATCTCTAACTTTGATCATAGCTGCCAGGATATCGTTCCATGTTTTTTGTTGCATCAACACAGCGTTGGGGAACATACAGCCATCCCAACAAATATGCTTGAATGCTTTTGTGAGCTCACCTTTTTCATCGCGAAGCCAAAAACCTGCATGTTTAGCAATATCCAATTTTCCATTTGGATCAAGTGCTTGACAGTGACGACCTGTTTTATCGTGTGAGCCTGTACCATGCACTGTGCCATCATTTTGTGCTACATGAAAATCGATTGTCCAAGGCCTAAGTGCTGCTGTTAATTTTTTCAGCCCTTCATCCAATATGGCTCCATCTTGCCAATCAAAATTTTCAGGTAGAATACGGTGTTCAGGTGCATTGTATCCTAATAGGTACAAAAGCGTATGCGCCATGTCTGCCTGGAATCCAATGTTAGGACGATCAACAGCTTCTAATGTGTCAATCATAGTTTTCCAGCTGTGCATACCGCCCCAGCATATTTCACCTTCTGCTGCAAGTTTTTCACCATATTCTGCTGCAACATCACACGCTTCACGGAAAGTTTCGGCAATCAATTTTGTATTTCCAGCGGGATCTTTTGCCCATGCTTCTGGCTTGCTCGCTGAATCTATTCGGATGATGCCATACGGACGTACACCTTCGGCGCGTAGTTTTTTTCCAAACTCGCATGATTTGCGCACCATGTCAACAAACACAGCACGCTCTTCTTTACTGCCCATTGCAGGGCCACCCCATATTGGAGCTACAAGGCTACCTATATTCAAATTAAGGTTAGAAACTTTTTCGGCAAGTCTTTTAATACCATCATCTGATTCATCGATATTGAAATGAGGTTCAAATAGACCGATGTCAATACCATCAAATTTTACTCCATCCACTTCTGCATTGGCAGTGAAGTTCAAAAGATCATCAAGTGAGATTGGAGGTTCAGAATCTGGGCCCTTACCTACGATACCAGGCCATGTTGCATTGTGAAGTTTTGGATAATTGTTTTGTTGCATATGGTTGCATTTTTGTTGAACGAATCAGAGATTGTATTTATTGCATTGTTGTTTGATAAATTGAAGTCCCTTTGTAGCCATATCCCAGGGTGCTGAATACTCTCTCCACACATTGATGGCATTGGCAAAGTCAGGATCATTTCTTGAGAAAGCTTCAATAGTAAGCCAGCCGTTGTATTTTATATCAGCCAAGGTTGAAAATGTTTCGTCCCATTGAACATGTCCGTCGCCAGGAGTGCCTCTGTCGTTTTCACTGATATGAACATGTGCAAGAAATGGTGCAATGGTGTTGATGGCTTGATTATTTTTTTTCTCTTCGATATTTGAATGGTGTGTATCATACATCGCTTTTACATTTGGATGCGATGCAGCAGTCACAAGTTTATTCAGTTGTTCCATTGTATTGCATAGATAGCATTCAAACCTATTCAACGCTTCTAATGCCAATATTATTCCTGCAGAAGCAGCATGAACACCTGCTTGGTTAAGCACTTCTGCACACCATTTATGTTCATCTTCCTGCGGTGCTTGTTTTGAAAATACTGCATGGGCAGAATGAAATGGTCCACATAGAATAGTTGCGTTCATATCGTGTGCACGATCGATGCCCCATTTAATTTTTTCCAATGCTTTTTTACGAATAATAGGGGAAGGGTCAATGGGGTTTTCGTCTTTTCCAACTACAAACACAGCAGTTGTTTCAAGTCCTATATCCTTTGTATGTTTTCCGAATCTGCGATAAGCATCGTTGTCTGGTGCACCAATAAGACATTCAACACCATCATAGCCAATTACTTTTAGTTTCTCAACGATGGGAAATAGTTCATCTGAAACTGCTGCCGACCATACCAGCGTATTAAATCCAATTTTATTCATGCTAACGAAATTTTCTCTTATTGTCGATATGGAACATTGATATTCATTTTTCCTGCCCATTTTTCAGGAATGGTTTTTCCTGCTGCCCAATGAATTGCATTGATCACTAAGTGTTGAAAAGGTTCCTGGTCAAAGTCTTCTGGATGACCCATGGTGGTCATGAAAATTTTTGCTCCATATGAATTGGTGCCGGTCCAAGCAACAGGGTTATCATAAAATTTAGGGTTTTCTGAATTAACCGAATGTCCCATCATCAATGCCACAGAGCCTCTTGAAGGATGAGTAGGAAGCACTTGGTAGAGCCATGAACGTACGTGAAAATTATTTCCTACACCATGTAATATTGGATTCTTTGCTTGTTCTGGAATGATTGTAACATCTGTTGATGAAGTATGTCCGTAGTGTGTATGGTTTGCTTTTCCACCCCAACCTGGAGGGGAGTTAAAAGCCATTTCTCCGAAGGCATTCCATTTTTCAAGTGGATGTCCAGCAGGATAATTGAATGCATGTGTCGTTGTTCTGAATCCAACCATGGGTTTTCCTGTTTTTAAAAAATCTTCAATCAATTTTATTTGATCGGCAGGCAGCCTTCTCCAGCGCAGGTAGAAGACGGCCATATCAGCTTCTTTCAATGCTTCCAGCCCGGGGATGTTTTCTTCTGCATTGTGATCTGGAAATGCTTTTAGGAATTTTGTTTGAAATCCATAATTTTTTTCCAACTCTTTTGCTACAATCAACAGGGTTGATTCACCACTATATTCATGGTCTCCAGTAACAAATACGATCATTGGTTTTTTTACTTCTGATTTTTTCTGTGCAAGTCCAACAGAAATAAAATGCAACAATAAAATTGCTAATACAAATGGTTTAATAAACTGAATACATTTCATGTTATGACAGCTTTTAAAATCGCTTATACAATGTACTGAAAATTTAAAACTATTTTTCCATTGGATGCTGTGTGAGAAGCTCATCTGGTTTATAAAAACCTGTCTTGGTTTTAATAGCAGCACGTACTTGTTTTACTTTCTGTGCTGTTACAGCAGGGGCTTTGTTTCCAAATGCATTTCTCACATAGGTCAGCACGGATGCAACTTCTTCATCATCCAACATTCCTCCATAAGGAGTCATTGGTACCTGACCAGGATATTTTTTTCCATTTACTTCTATTGGACCGTAGATTCCTTTCAGCACAATTTTTATCAATCTTTCTTCACTGCCAACAACCCATTTGGAAATGGCAAGTGGCGGAAATCCGGAAGCGCTCAAGCCCTTGCCATCTGGTTGATGACATGTTGCACAATATCCATCACGCATATAGATTGCTTTTCCTTTTTGCATTTCTTCAGATGAAATACCATTCACTACAGATTTAGAATTGACTTCCTTTTTCTTTGGCACTCCTTTGCCATTGATATGTGCAACGGCAGTCTTGTAAGATTCGTTCATTCCGCTGTCAAGTGCTTTTTTACCTGCTTCCAAAAGAATGGGTAATCCCTTTTCTTTTTTGAGCCACGATGCTGCTACAATAGCTTCTTGACGAACACGTAATGCATTATCTTTTGCTGCTGTCATTAAAAGTGCCTCTTTATCAGGTAATTCAGTGCCTGAGAATCGAATCACTTCTACCATAGCTGCTCTAACATGATAGTCTTTTGCTTTAAGCAATTGTCTCAATAGAGGTTGATCAACTTTATTCAATCCCCAACTAACCCACAATGCTTCCAAAAGTAATTTTTCATATTGGGGGGAAGACTCATCTAATTTATTAATCCATTCTTGCAGCTTTGGAAGCACTTCATCGGAATTGCGAGAACGAAGTTCTCTTCTAGTACGATACCTTGTTCTGTATTCTGGAAGCATTAGGTTGTTTAATAATTCTTCAATAGAAGCGCCTGCTACTTTTGCTGGAACAACCAACGGTCTTGATGGATACGTTATTCTATAAATTCTACCATGTGTATGGTCTCTCAATGGGTCACGAATATTGTGTTGCATGTGTCCAATGAGTACATTGTGCCAATCTGCAATATACAGTGAACCATCTGGTGCAAATTCAAGATCTACAGGCCTGAAATTTGGATCGGACGACTGCATCAAATCTTGCCTGTGGCGGCTTGCATAACCGGATGCAGAGTCTGATATTGTGTGTTGCTTTGTTCCTAAAAATCCAATGGTATTGTTGATCAGAAAATCTCCTTGCACATCATCTGGGAAATGCCTGCTTGAAACGAATTCCAACCCTGATGTTGGTCTCACACGGTGTTCCTCCTCAATGATGCTTTTTGATTTTGGTGTAGATTCTCCATAGCGTGACTTCACTGTTCCAGGCAACATCCACGCCACATCTGGTCCTGAAGTTTCTGCATAGAAAACCTGTCCCCATTCATCAACAGAGATCCCCCATGGATTTGGTATTGATAATTGTGCGATACGATCCAGTTTTTTCTTTTTAGGATCGTAACGAAAAAATCCACCATTTGTTCCACGCACTGTACCATAGGAAGTTTCAATATCATTTGCAAGAAAAACGCCTTCTCCCATGTAAATGGCTCCTGAAGGATCTGTTGTAAAGGCATGGTGATTGTGGTGTGTGTCATGGTCATCAAAGCCACTCAATAAAATTTCTTTTGTATCTGCTTTGTCATCGCCATTCAAGTCTCTCAACAAAACAAAATTTGTTCCCTGCGAAACATATACACCTTCTGGAGCAAGTTCAAAGCCCAGTGGTAAATGCAAACCATCAGCAAATGTTGTTTGTTTGTCAGCTTTGCCATCTGCGTTCGTATCTTCTAAAATAATTATTTTATCATTAGGCTTTGGGTCTCCTGGTTTCCAATGAGGATAGGTTGGCATCACGGCAACCCATAATCTTCCTTTGTTATCAAATGATATCTGCACTGGATTTGCTAAGTCAATGAATTCAGATTCTGATGCAAATAGATCAATTTTATAACCAGGCGCCATCGTGAATTTGTCTAATGCCTCTTTGCCATACAAATATCGGAGGTCGCCATTTTTTTCTTCTGGATTGTAATTTGTTTTTACTGGTGGAAGTATTGACGTATTCGCATCAGCTACAGCTAGGTCCATTTTTTCACCGATTGATGCTTTCCATATTGCTGTGTCTCTAATCAATGTCATCTCCCTGATTTTTGTTAATTCAGCAGGGTAGTTGTCAGGCCCGAACGGATCATATCTTCTTCCATAAACATGAACGCCGTTGGGTACTTTGATGTCGTTGTGCCATAACCAGTTTTTTTCTTTTACGGCTTGAAGAATCAAGTCATGAAATTGTTCAGCCGGCTTGCTCTCCATGCCAAAAATTCCATCAACAATAAAAGGAGAAAATTTCGAATAGCCCATTTCATTCATTTGGGAACCATCAATGGTTAAATCATATGATGGATTGCTGAACCATTCTTTGCTAGGCGCATAGGCATCAATAAACAAGACTTTATTGTTTGCTGCAACTTCTTTCATAGCATTTGAATAGAGTAGCAAATTTTTATTTTCTGCATTACCATTTGGTAAATCAAATTTGGAAGAAAGGTCTTCGAAAGCGATTGGCGAAACAATTGCCAATTGTGGCTTTGACCCACCATTGTATTGTTGTTTTAATGTATGTTTTATAAACGCATCTAATTCAGCTTTATAGTTTTCTAATTTTGCAATTCCTTCGAAAGATTCATTGTATCCAAAGAAAGCAATAATGATATCTGCTTTATGTTTTGTGAGCCATTCATCAGGATAATCATTGAAGCCCTCAGTTTCTCCGTTCCTTGCCAATTCAGTTTGAAATTTTTCTGCACCCGGAAATGCCCATGGTGTTGGCCTTGCAGAGTGGGGTCTGAATCCAGGTGTATTGCCTCCATCGCACATGTTGCGTATGTATAACATGCTATCAGGGTAACGCATATAAAGTTCGGTTTCAAAAAAACCAAAGTTCATTTCCCTTGAACCCAAATTATTCCCAATCAAAATGATATGGGATCCCTTTTTTATTTTCAGCTTTGTTGAAGATGGTATTTTAAATGCAATAACTGAAACCATCGACAACAGCAATATCATGGCTGCTAGGTTACTTTTTTTGAGACGTGAACTTACTTTCATTTTATATGATTGACAAAGTTGGAAGTATATAATTAAATAACTTATAGTGCGAGATCAGGATTTTCTGGACCGAAGTGTTTAAGCATCACTATTGGATCAGTTGATGATTCATTTGTGATTTTTATACCTTCCATTGCTGCTTTTTCTGTAATGAAAAATTCATCATTGGTAAGTTGGCCATAGCGAATAAGTGATGGCGTTTCAATATCCCAAACACCCATCTTGCCTCTTCCTTGCATCATGATGATACCATAAGCAGCATTGTCTTTGATCGTTACTGTTGCGCCTGGAAGCACCGTCAGTTCCTTCGCACTAAATGCATCTGATTTGTAACAGATCCATTTATCAATATAGCCCGCTGCTTGCATTTCTTCCAATGGTTTTACAGGAAGTGGTTTCATAAACCTATTTTGATATAGATGAGGATCGAGGTTTAATTCCCAATCAATCACATCAAGCAATGCTTCATAATCTCCAATACTTTCTTTTGGTGTCCCATTCCACAAAAGTTCTTCTGGTATGATTGCTTCATTAACAAGTGATTGATACATTGCAAACACATCGGATGCTTTTTGGGGTTCATAGGTGCACATGCTACCAGGTGCATGTAACAACCCAGGAGGAACGTCCCATCCAGTTCCTGGATCCAATTGATAAGCTTGGGAATAACTTGTAATCTTATTATCACCTTTGGTGAAATTCATCAGGCATTCCTTTATTTGTGCACGTGAAGTACCTGGAGCAATACCCATGAATGTATAAGGAAAATCACCACCATGGTTATTTAATTGTGGTGGGAAATAATAGGCTTCTGGTTTTCCAAATTGTCCTATCAATGCTGCTTTTTCATCATTGTGGTGAACATGGTGTGGCAATGGACCCATGTTATCAAAAAACTTGGAATACATTGGCCAAGCCTTGTGTTTATTCCACAAACGATCACCAATGATATTGCCTTTCAAGTGAGCTATTGCATCTTTTAGTAGAATTTGTTTTTCGCTATTTCCATCTTTAAAAACAATTGGACTCAGCCCTTCATTTTTTCCAGTAAGTGGACCATTCATAGCAGGTGTTGTAGACGACAACCACCTTTCGTCAATTCCACCTCGTGCTCCACCTAATACATAGTAGTCGTCGGGATGAAGTTTTATTCTTCTGCCCGGAACACAAAAAGAGCGTGGAACCCATGTTGGTGCGAGTCGTAAAATACCATTGC
>CAMBGO010000040.1 GCA_945866165.1 Chitinophaga pinensis
TTGCAGTGACCATGATATTACCTCCATAGATAAATGCATGATTAACATTTTGGCTTGCTAGCACCTGCGAATTGACATTATTATATACAATTGAATCCTGCCCATTTAATTTAAATGGTGACTTGATAATTGCATTTGTAAAATTTGTATAATAGGCACTAATCTCGAGTTGAATGTTTTTTACAATAGCTTGATTCAGGCCAGCCTCAAATGTTCCAGTATATTCCGGTTTTAAGTTTGTATTTGGAACTACGACTTGTTTTAAAGAGGTGCTCGATTCAAAAATTTTGCTAAGGTCGTCTATGTTTGGCGCCCTGAAGCCTGCTGAAAATCCTAAATTAATTCTTGTGTCTTTAGATGGACTATGAGCAAATCCAACGTTGCCTGTAACGGAGCTGGTTTTTTGCCTAACCTTCGTAACTGGGAGTAAGAAAAAAGAGTTGTCTATTATATTAGACCTTAAGTCTGTATATTGAAAACGAATTCCATCATTCAAGATCCACTTTTCATTGATAAATTTATGGATATGCTGAAGATAAATGGCAGCATTGTACATTGTATTCTTGCCATCGGGGTAACGCGTGTCAAGTTTTGAGACCAACTTTGAAATTAAATTGGTTCTGTATGCTGTAGACTTCAAGTTATTTGTTTGTACGTCAATACCTGCGGTTAGTTCATCATGAATCATTTTCCTTCTTGCATCAATAGTTAACCCCCCGACGCCAATCTCTTCATTCCTTTTGTCAAATTGATCATACTTTTTATATTCCCTTGTAAACCTGCTTTCATTTATTAATTGATAGCTAATTGTGCCATTGTACTCACCAAAAAAGCCTGCTTGTTTTTTTAAGTTTAGGTTGTATGCAAAGAGACTTCTATTCTGAGGGCCATAATACCATGAAGCAAACCTTAATTTTCCATTTTTAACATCCTGTAAGCGGTCATACCTTGGTATATTGGATGATGTTGAGTGTTGTATATTTATTGTATGTGCAGTTTTTTCATTCGGATTGAATAAAATCTTTTGTAATAAGTCCATTTGTGTATAGCCTGAGAATTTCTGTATACGGTCGTTGTTGTTTTTTAATATTGTATCCCCTGTGTACCCATTAAATGGATCTATATAATAAGGCCTGGTTCCAAATAGTTCAAAGCCTTTTTTATCATGACTGCCTATTTTCGTATCTCCATAGTCACTTAGCGTTATACTTGAAAGTATGCCTATTTTCTTCCAGCCAACATTGATATCTGCATGAATTGTTTTTTCATTGTTTGCTGAAGAAAATCTACTAAATGCAGATCCCTTTATGTTAGTTTTATTTTTATCAGTTGAAAGTTGAGGTTGCCTGGTCATCATATGAATTGCACCTCCTAGCGCATCACTTCCAAACAATGTAGAAGCAGGCCCTTGAAGTACTTCAATACTTGATAACATATTTTGATCTACCGTGATAGCGTTTTGTAAGTGGCCAGATCTATAAATGGCGTTATTCATTCTGATGCCGTCGACCACCAATAATATGCGACTGGCTTCAAAGCCCCGGATGACAGGACTGCTGCCGCCTTGTTGGCTTTTTTGTACAAATACATTTCCTGTATTAATTAATAAATCGCCAATATTTTGGGTGTTGGCATTCCGTATTTCATTTGATGAAATATTATAAATTTTTTGAACAATGTTTTTTTTCTTTTCAGCAAATTTGCTTCCTGAAATTATTATTTCATCCAACTCTTTTAGCTGTTCTGTAGAATCTTTTTTTTCTTGTGCACTAAGCCCTTGGATGATGAATAATAACATCAACAGCAAAGCTGTCGATAATTTATTTATGCTAACAATATTGTTTTTTATTTGATCTTTCAAGTTCTTGTGCTGTTAACGAAAACATATCTGTTTGACAAGGCAGCCAACTATTCGAGGGAAGAAACTGCTGATATATTTTCGCTGTTTGACCATTATTTAACCAATACAGTTCCCAGCATTTCATTCGGGATCGTGAGTTCCATAAAGTGAAGTATTGTAGGTGCAATATCGCCCAATTTACCATGTTGAATAGTTCCTTTCCACTTATTGTCGATAATGAACAAAGGAACTGGATTTAAAGAGTGTGCTGTATTTGGACTGCCGTCTTCATTTTTCATATAGTCTGCATTACCATGATCAGCCGTAAGAAATACAGTATAATCATTTTCTAAAGCAGTTTCAACAACTTGTTTCACGCAAGCATCAACTGTTTCAACCGCTTTTATTACTGCAGACCATACTCCGGTATGACCAACCATATCAGCATTGGCATAATTAAGACAAATGAAATCTGCAGTTTTATTTTTTATTTCTGGAAGAATCTTTTCAGTCAGTTCGAACGCACTCATTTCTGGTTGAAGGTCATAGGTAGCTACTTTTGGAGAAGCAGCCATGATTCTTGTTTCTCCCTTAAATGGGATTTCTCGTCCTCCATTGAAAAAGAATGTTACATGGGGGTATTTTTCAGTTTCAGCGATGCGGATTTGTTTCTTATCATTTTTTTCTAGCACCTCTCCTAGGGTATTGGTTAGGTTGTCGTTTCTAAATACAACATGAACATCCTCGTATGTGCTGTCATATTCAGTCATAGTAGTGTAGTCAAGTTGTAGCTTCTTCATACTAAACTCAGGAAAATCATGTTGTGTTAGTGCTTCAGTTATTTCACGGCATCTATCGGTTCTGAAATTGAAACAAATAACGGCATCGCCATTTTCGATCTTTGCAATCGGTTCATTCGATTCATTCTTTATAATAATTGGCTTGATAAATTCATCTGTAATGCCATTTGCGTAGCAGTCCCTTATCGCATTAGTTGCATTGTTGGATTCATCCCCAAAACCATTTACCATCCCATCGTATGCAAGTTTAACCCTTTCCCATCTTTTGTCGCGGTCCATTGCATAATACCTACCTGTTACAGTTGCAATTTTTCCTACGGATGAGTGAAGGTGTTTTTCCAAATCATCAATGAATGTCAATCCACTTTTGGGATCCGTATCCCTTCCATCTGTGAATGCATGAATGAATACATTGTCAAAATTTTTATTTTTACATGTATCGATAATTGCTTTTAAGTGACTGGTATGTGAGTGCACACCGCCGTCGCTTACCAATCCAATAAGGTGTAATTTTTTGCTATTATTTTTCGCAAAGTCGATGGCATTTAAAATTGTGGAATTTTGCTGAAAGGAACCATCTTTAATAGCTACATTGATTCTTTGTAATTCTTGGTAAACAATTCTTCCTGCGCCTAGGTTTAAGTGACCCACTTCACTATTGCCCATCTGACCTTCAGGCAGGCCAACCAATTCACCACAGGTGGTGAGGGTTGTGTGAGGAAATTTTTCATATAATGAACTTACGAAAGGAACATGCGCGTTTTTAATTGCATCACTTGCTGGCACAGCCCCCAATCCCCATCCATCCATGATAACGAGAATACATTTTTTATTTTCCATACACCAAAATTACTTTATTTCATTTAAAGTATCAGTAGGCTAGAAGGGGATTATGCCTGAAAAAGACTTAAGATATTAATAAATTATTGAATCTTTGTGACATGGTATTGCTGTGTATTGATTGGGTAAGGTTGAATTGATAATTAATTTAAATCAAATGCAAAATGAAAAAAAGAAAAGATGATCTTCCATCCATTGTTTATAGTACTGATGCTAGCTTCAATCCTTTTACTCCCGATGAAATTGCAGTTACACTTCCTCCGGCACAACAAAGTTTGCGCATATCCCTTGAGACCAAGCACAGAGCGGGTAAAACTGTGACCTTGATTCTGGGCTTTGTTGGTAATGAATTAGATCTTGGTGAATTGGGTAAAAAATTAAAAAATTATTGTGGAACTGGGGGTTCTGCGAAAGATGGTGAAGTTATTTTACAAGGTGACCACCGTGATAAAGTCAAGATATGGTTGCAAAAAAATAATTACAAGGTTAAATAAAAAAAGACAGGCCATGGAGGCCTGTCTTTTAAATAATGTATAAACAGTAAGTTCTACCAATCTTGCTTGGCTTCACCCGATTTAATTGCTTCAAGTGCTTTCGCCTCTCCCAATAAAGCTGTTAACTTATTTCCTTTGCCATCGTTTCCTTTGGCGATGTATCCACCTTTTGCAGTTCTGCTGATTACTGCATCTTTGATTGGAACATTTTTTTCTTTTGTTTTAACATTGTAAGCTGTGAGCATGTTGATTGTTTTTTTTGTTAGTGAAAAAATCAGATATCTAGTTTTGCATACTTTGCGTGTGATTCAATGAATTCCCTTCTTGGTGCTACTTCGTCTCCCATGAGCATACTGAAAACCCTATCGGCTTCTGCTGCACTTTCAATAGTTACTCGTTTGAGGGTTCTTGAGGCAGGGTTCATTGTGGTGTCCCACAATTGGCTTGCATTCATTTCTCCTAATCCTTTGTAACGTTGCACATTTACACTGTCTTCTTTGCCACCACCCAATCGTTCAACATACCCTTTTCTTTGGGTTTCATCCCATGCGTAAAACTGTTCCTTACCTTTTTTAACGAGATACAGCGGGGGCTGGGCGATGTATACGTAACCTTGCTCAACCATTGCTTTCATATACCTGAAAAGAAAGGTTAATATCAAGGTTGCAATATGGCTTCCATCCACGTCTGCATCAGTCATGATGATCAGTTTATGATACCGTAATTTTGAAATGTCTAGTGCCTTCGGGTCTTCGGCTGTGCCGATCTTAACGCCTAGTGCAGTAAACATGTTTCGAATTTCTTCGTTATCATAAATCCTATGCTCCATTGCCTTTTCCACATTCAAGATCTTACCCCTTAGTGGGAGAATAGCTTGAAAATTTCGATCCCTTCCTTGCTTGGCTGTTCCACCTGCAGAATCACCCTCAACTAGGAATAACTCACTTTTTGTAGGGTCTCTCTCAGAGCAATCTGACAGCTTTCCAGGCAATCCGCCACCCGAAAGTACTGTTTTTCGCTGAACAAGCTCCCTTGCTTTTCTAGCAGCAGCCCTGGCTTGTGCTGCTAGGATAACTTTACTGATAATATTTTTGGCATCTCTTGGGTTTTCTTCCAGGTATGCTTCTAGAACTCTTGATACAGTTACATCAACAATTCCCATCACTTCTGAATTACCCAATTTGGTCTTTGTTTGACCCTCAAATTGTGGCTCTGGTACTTTAACTGAAATGATTGCACTGAGACCTTCCCTAAAATCATCTCCTTCTACTTCAACTTTTGACTTTTCAAACAGACCTTGTTTTTTACCATAGTTTTGGAAAACCCTTGTGATCGCTCTTCGAAACCCTGCCACATGTGTTCCACCCTCAATGGTGTTGATATTGTTTACATAAGAAAATATGTGTTCACTGTAAGAGTCATTGTAGTTGATTGCTACTTCAACTACTACATTAGATTCTTTATCGTGACCTTCCATGTAAATTACAGATGGAATCAGTGTATTTCTTTTAGCACTGGTATCAAGCATTTCAACAAACTCAACAATTCCACCCTCGCTATAGAAAATCTTTTCATAAGCTTTTCCTTGTTCATCAATCTCCCTAAGATCATTCAATATGATTTTGATGCGTTTATTTAAATAGGAGAGCTCTCGCAACCTTCCTTCAAGAATATCTTTGTTATATTCATGAACTGTGAAGATGCTCGTATCTGGCCAAAAGTGAACAGTAGTACCCGTGCTATCACTCTTTCCTACTTCTCTTACTGAATATTTGGGAGCACCCTTTTCATATTCCTGCTCAAAGGTTTTTCCTTCCCTGTTTACGGAAACATGAAGTTTTATACTCAATGCATTAACACAACTTACACCGACTCCATGTAATCCACCTGAAACCTTGTAGGTATCTTTGTCAAATTTACCCCCAGCATGCAATACGGTCATTACTACCTCGAGGGCACTTCTCTTTTCTTTCAAATGTATTCCGGTTGGAATACCCCTTCCATTGTCCTGAACTGAGATTGAATTATCTGGGTGAATGGTTACAATGATATTATTACAATACCCTGCCAAGGCCTCATCAATTGAGTTGTCAACCACTTCATACACCAAGTGATGAAGTCCCTTTACTCCAATATCACCAATATACATTGCGGGCCTTTTTCTCACCGCTTCCAATCCTTCTAGCACTTGAATACTGTCTGCTCCGTAACCTTTTTTATCCTGATTCAATTGTTCTTGATTCTCTGTACTCATAGGTTTCTTATATCCTCTTTTTTTACCATTAAAAATGATATACAAATTTACTTAAATAAGCCCGGTAAAGGCGTTTTTTTAAAGGGAAAAATGGCTTGTTTTTGAACCTTATTTCCACAAAAAACTACAGTTTTATAACTTTTCATTTCAGCCTAGAATGATTTATCGTCATACCTTTGCAAAATGATGGATGTTAATAAGAATATCGATGTTGCTGAATTGAAAACATGGTCTTCGTATGCAAACCTTCCCATCGTTTTTAAGAGAGAAAAAAACATACCAGGGTCATGGTATTTTAATGTTCAAAGACATCGCCGTGATTCAACCTATAAGATTGAAGATGAGGGTTCTATGTATTATAGTTATAACTTACAAGTGCAGAAACAGTATCTTGAACTGAGATTTTGCGTTAGTGGGCAATCCTATTGTAGTCAGCCTAACTTTAATTGCGAAGATTGTCAGCTAAATAAGAACGCTGATTGTGTAGAGCAAACAAATACCATTGATTTACTCCAATTTAGATTTGAACCTTCACATTTAAAAAAATTGCTTCGGTCTGGCGAGAGCCATACGGAAACGGATTCTATTTTAAACTTTAAGTACAATCATAGTTTCACGCGTTCTATTCAGATTACAGGCAGGATAAGGCATACGCTTGAAACAATTCTAAACCACCACTATACTGATGCAGTAGAAAATATTTTTGTTAATGCACAAACCCAAATTCTGTTGTTATACTCTCTAGAGACTATGAATACCTTAATTGAGGATGAAGTGCCTGCATGTAAATTCCTTGCGCATCAAGATGAGCGAAATAAGATTATTAAGGCTAGGGAGATACTCTTAGCGCATATCGGTGATCCTATAACCATCAAGGAGTTGAGCAGGAAAGTAGCTATCAATGAGTGCTATCTGAAAAAAGGCTTTAGGGTTATGTTCGGTACAACCGTTTTTGATTTTTATCAGGACCAGCGGATGGAGCATGCAAGATATTTACTTTATCAAAAGGGATTCTCTGTTTCAGAGGTATCAGCACAACTGGGGTATTCTTCTATTTCCCATTTTTCTACTGCGTTTAAAAAGCATACCGGAGTCAAACCTTGTGAGATTTTAGGGGCGCGTAACTAGAATAACCCTCTTTATTAAGAGTGTTAAGTAATTGAAAATCAATATTCTAAAAAGTTGTTTAATTTTTTACAAAAAATATTAAACAAAATATCCTCCCGTTCCGATTGAAATGTTTAACTTGCGTGTAGTAAAAATTAAACAAATTTTATGTCAACACAAGAATTCAACCAATTATTGCTTCAGAATTCAGAATATTTAAGGCCTTTTGCTGTAACACTAACAAAAGACCAGGAGACGGCAAAGGATCTACTACAAGAGACCATGTTCAGGGCTCTTTCTAATCATGATAAATACAGTGTTGGTACAAACATAAAAGCATGGTTGTATACCATCATGCGTAATATTTTCATCAATAATTACCGAAGGAAGTCAAAGCAAAATACTATTTTCGATAATAGTCCAAATGACTTTTTACTCGATTACAACCAATCAGCAGTTGCTAATGAAGCAGAATCCAGTATTCGAATTAAATATATCAACGCTGCAATTCACAACTTGCCAGGCATTTTCAAACAACCATTTATGTTGTACTTCGAAGGATATAAATACCACGAAATTGCTGATATGCTTCAAGAGCCATTGGGTACTATAAAAAGTCGTATACATTTCGCACGCAAGTTATTAAAAACACAAATCAACAAGTATTAAACAATCCGATATTGTGCAGAAAAAAGCTGTTGTAATTGGAAGTGGTTTCGCTGGACTGTCTGCTGCTACTTTCCTTGCCAAAGCTGGTTGGAACGTAGATGTTTTAGAAAAACACAATCAACCAGGCGGACGTGCAAGGCAGTTTAAGGTCGATGGATTTACATTTGACATGGGTCCAAGTTGGTATTGGATGCCTGATGTTTTTGATCGTTATTTTGCACAATTCAATCATACCGTTGAAGATTTTTACAACCTCATAAGATTAGACCCATCCTATAGAATATATTGGGATGGAGATTACATGGATATACCAGCTGATTATGCTGCACTTAAAGACTTGTTTGAAAAAACAGAGCCCGGAGCAGGAGATAAGCTTGATGCTTTTATGGAAGAAGCATCTTACAAGTATAAAGTGGGTATCAATAAGCTCGTTTTTAAGCCAGGGCAATCACTTGTTGAATTTCTTGATGTTGATTTGATTAAAGGGTTATTTAAGCTTGATGTTTTCAATAATATCAAAAAACACATAGGAAAGTATTTCAGGAATCCTAAACTCCGACAGATGATGGAATTTCCTGTTTTATTTCTTGGGGCTTTGCCAGAAAATACACCAGCATTGTATAGCTTGATGAATTATGCTGATGTAAAGCTCGGTACATGGTTTCCAGATGGCGGTATGTATAAGATTGTAGAGGGTATGCATAAACTTGCTGAAGAACAAGGTGTTTGTTTTCATTTCAATGAAGATGTGTCCTCAATTGAAGTGCTAGATGGAATAGCTAATACAGTTGTATCTAAAGGCGGTAAGCGTTTCAAGGCAGACGTTGTTGTTGGAGCCGCCGATTATCATTTTATTGAAACCAATTTGTTAGAGAAAAAGTACCAAAGTTATTCAGCTTCCTATTGGAACAAAAGGTCAATGGCTCCCGGATGCTTAATTTATTATGTTGGACTAAATACCAAGGTTCCTGAATTACCTCACCATTCGCTTTTTTTTGATGTTCCTTTTGATATACATGCTGACGAAATTTATACAAACCCTGTGTGGCCAAAGAATCCGTTGTTTTACCTAAGTGCCACATCAGTAACTGATCCTTCACAAGCACCTGAAGGTTGCGAAAATCTTTTTTTCTTGATACCCATTGCAGCAGGATTGGATGGTGATACGGAAGAAGTGAGGTCGCACTATTTCAATTTACTTGCTGATCGATTAAAAGAAAAAACAGGTCTTGATATTCGAAATCATGTTGTTTATAAACGATCGTATTCTTACACTGATTTTGTTGGTGATTACAATGCATTCAAAGGCAATGCCTATGGACTTGCAAATACATTGATGCAAACAGCAATCTTGAAACCATCTTGCATCAGTAAAAAAGTCAATAATCTTTATTATACCGGTCAACTCACTGTTCCAGGCCCAGGTGTACCGCCTAGTTTAATCAGTGGTGAAGTTGTTGCTAAATTAATTAATAGCAGACATTGACTCTAGTGCACAGAAGGCTGAAGTCTTTCCATTGTCTGTTTTTCAATATTTTTGATTAATTTCATTTTAATGATCAGTACATTTCATGAATTATCACACCAATGCAGTCGCATTACAACAAAGCGATACAGCACTTCGTTTAGCAGTGCCATCAAGCTATTGGATACAAAGATACAGGCACCAATTTATGACATATACGGATTTGTGAGATTTGCTGATGAGATTGTAGATACATTTCATGAGCATGATAAAGCTGATTTATTAGCAAAATTCAAGGTGGAAACCTATGAGGCCATATCCAGCAAGATTAGCTTAAATCCGATTTTGAATAGTTTTCAGCTAACGGTTAATCGTTATAATATCGACCATGAATTAATTGAAGCATTTTTCAAAAGTATGGAGTTTGACTTGGGGAAGACTGCCTATGATACAGATGGCTATGCTGAATATATTTATGGAAGTGCTGAAGTGGTTGGATTGATGTGTTTATATGTGTTTTGCAATGGCGACAAAAAATCATATGAGCAATTAAAGCCTTCTGCACAATCATTGGGTGCAGCATTTCAAAAAGTAAATTTTTTAAGGGATGTAAAAGCAGATTATCTCCAGCTCAATAGGGTATACTTTCCTGGTGTTGATTTCAATTCTTTTACTTCAGAAATGAAGTCCGGAATTGAAAGTGATATAGAAAAAGATTTTGAACATGCATACACGGGCATTCTTCAGTTGCCATTGAACTCAAGGTTTGGAGTTTACCTAGCCTACAAATATTATCTAAGTCTCTTTAAAAAAATTAAGGCATTGAATCCTGAGCGCATTTTAGAAGAACGAATTCGAATACCAAATTATATGAAGGCATGGGTTGCTGCTAAAGTAGTAATAAGAACTCAGTTGAATATGTTATAAGAAATAGATTAAGTCTATCGACTTAGTAAATAACTATTTGAAAACTTCCTCCATTATTTTCCCTCTAACATTCAAATCTCCAAATAGGTTGTTTGCAATTGGATGAACCCTGTTTGCAAGCATCACAAAAACAATTTTCTTTTCAGGATCAGCCCAAGCACAGGTGCCTGTAAAACCAGTGTGTCCAAAAGTTTTTAATGATACATTTACTGCAGGGTAGGGTACCTTTCGGGTTTCATTGTCTTTTTCTGGTTTGTCGAAACCGAGACCTCGTCGACTAATGTCACTTTGATAGTCGGTAAACATTTCAATTGTTGATGGAGCAATAAATCTCTTTTCATTGATAACGCCTTTGTTAAGGAGTAATTGCATTAATATCCCAATTTCGTATGCGTTACTAAAAAGTCCTGCATGCCCAGCTATTCCCCCAAACATGGCTGCACCAGGATCATGAACAGTGCCTTGAATAAGCCTTTCTCTAAAATATGGATCTTGTTCTGTTGGAACAATGGTTTTTTTATTGATAAAATTAGTAGGGTTGAATCCTGTGCTTCTGAATCCAAGCGGCCTATAAAAATTATTCCATGCATACTGATCAATAGATTGCCCTGTTATAGCTTTTACAATTTCTCCCATGAAAATAAAGTCATTATCACTATAGATATACTTTACGGGGTTTTCCAATGCAGAAGTTAATATCCTGCTATACATAGTATCTCTCCAATCGGTTCTCATATAGATGGAGTCATCCACTTTTATACCAAAGCCTTCTTTTTGAATTTTGCTGAAGTAGGATGGTATTGCCTTATTTGTAATGCTATCTGATATTTCTTTATAAAAAGGAATGAAAGCTTTCAGTCTGGCCTGGTGTAATAGAATATCCTTTATAACAAGTTTTTCTTTGTTTGTACCTTTTACCCATGGTAGGTAGTCACCCAACGTTTTGTCTAGTTCTAATTTTTTTTCATCAAATAGTTTCATCACTGAAAGTGAAGTTGCGCAAATCTTGGTAACAGAAGCCATATCATATACTCCATCCATTGTTGTTTTAACTGAGCTATCGTAGGTGAAGTGGCCATATGTTTTTTGTAATGATATTTTGCCGTCACGTATCACCAATAGTACAATTCCTGGGGTAGCCTTTCTTCTAATAGCATCATTTGCAATTGAATCAATTTTAAAAGTTGAACTATAATTCGGTATTTTATTTTTTTCTATTGAAATTGAATGAAAACCTATGCCTTCTTTCATTTCATTTGTTATACTAACTGGTAATTTTCCTATCGTGTTGAGTTTTCCAGTCATCATTTGTGATGCAACTTGCTGGGTAATTTTTTCATCATCATAGCAAACTACGATATTTTTAAGGCTACTGAAAAACGTTGCTGCATATGGATTTCCAAAAATGAAAACAGTAGATGGAACTTCCTCTTTTAATCCATTTACAGTTTTTATTGTCACATCACTTAAGTTGAATTTATTTGCAGGATACCTTGGTAATTCATGTATTGCAATTATAAGTTTCTCATAATTTCTTTTTAAGATCAACTTCATTAAACTGTCGGCTTCTAATTGCTTCATACTGTTATCGAGATGATAAACATCAGCATTATATTCTTTCCTCATTTCCATTGAAAAAACACTTTGCTTATTCTTCCCAATTTCAACCAAGGCGTAGATTCCCGTTCTATTTTGGACCAAAGGAAAAGAACTTTTATCATCATATTTTGCCAGCGTAATGGTATTTTCTGTAATCTCCTTTCGAATAGAATCTGTTCTAAGATTTAGTCTTTTTGTGAGACCTTCTGTCTTGATGGGTTGCAACGATTCCATGCCTTGGTTGTATTTAACTTCTAGCACTTTCATAACGTGTTCGTTGATTTGCTCCCAGCTGATTCTTTTTTCCTTGATAGCTGCTTTTACTTTTTCAATCACTACCGGTACTTCACCCGGTAAACACAGCATATCGTTGCCCGCTATTAGTGATTCAACTCCTGCAGCTCCATCTGGAAATACAGCAGAGACTCCTTTCATTTCCAATCCATCAGTAAAAACAATTCCTTTAAAACCCATTTGATTTTTAAGCAGACCACTTACTATTGAAGGTGAAATTGATGAGGCCCTGTTTGCATTGCTATCGTATACGGGGATATATAAATGGCCAACCATGGCACTACCAATTCCTGCATCGAATAATTTTTTGAAGGGATAAAGCTCTAGATTATCGAGTTGTTCTTTTGATTTATAGATGGCCGGTAAGGCTAGATGCGAGTCTACATCAACATCGCCATGGCCTGGAAAATGTTTTGCACTGCCCATGATGCCCTGGCTTTTCATACCGAGCATATATTGTATGGCTAGTTCTGCAACTTCATATTTATTCTCTCCGAAAGACCTGTCGTTGATAACGGGGTTGTTTGGATTATTATTGATATCTGCAACTGGAGCAAAGTTGATTTGAATACCCATTTGTTTGCATTGTTCGCCAACCCATTGCCCATATTTATAAGCCAGTGATTTATCTTTTAATGCGCCAAGCATCATCATTCTTGGCAAAGCCGCAACACTATCTAATCGCATTCCTACACCATTCTCACCATCAATTGCAATTAGTATCGGTGTTTTTGCTATAGCTTGAAATTTATTGATCAACGCTGCTTGTTTTACAGGACTTCCCTGGAAAAGACAGATTCCTCCAATATTGTATTTTTTGATGTCACGTTCAACTATGCTGTCGTAAAAAGTAACAATCCTTGTTTTTAGGTCGATGCCTGACAGCCTTACCATGATTAATTGTGCAATACGTTCATCTTCCGAAAGGGTTTTGAAAACACTATCCGCCCAGCGTGATGTGGATTGTGCAAATATTTGATTTGCAATGAGTAAAAAGATAAAAAACGGTAGTGATTTTCTCAATATCATAAAGGGATGTTTCGTTAATTTTGCATTTCTTGCTTTCGCAGGTCCATTTATACTAAAATAGTAACTTTTGGCTGACTTAATTCAACTTTTACCAAACCATATAGCAAATCAAATTGCTGCTGGGGAGGTTATACAACGACCATCAAATGCAGTAAAAGAATTACTGGAGAATGCTGTTGATGCTGGAGCAACAGAAATCAAGTTATTTGTGGAAGATGCTGGTAAGGCCTTGATTCAAATAGTTGACAATGGTAAAGGTATGAATGAGCGTGACGCTCGAAACAGTTTTGAACGCCACGCAACTTCAAAAATCAGAGAAATAGAAGACCTTTTTAAAATAAGGACGATGGGTTTCCGTGGTGAAGCCCTTGCTTCAATTGCATCGGTTTCGCAGGTTATGATGCGCACCAAGACTGCAGAAAGTGAGTTAGGTACTGAAATAGAAATTGAAAATAGTAAAGTGCTTAAGCAGGAACCATGTGCTTGTCCTGTAGGTACTTCATTCAGTATGAAAAATTTATTTTTCAATGTTCCTGCAAGAAGAAATTTTTTGAAAAGTAATTCTGTAGAGTTGAAAAATATACTCGATGAATTCATCCATGTATCCCTTGCCCATCCAAATCTTTTTTTTAGCTACACTAATAACGGTCAGGAAGTATATCATCTTGAAAAGGGATCTCTTAAGCAACGTATCGTTCAGTTGATGGGTAATTCATTTACTTCTAAAATAGTTGCAGTTGAAGAACAGACAGATTATTTAAATATTAGTGGATTTATTGGAAAGCCAGAAACTGCAAAAAAG
>CAMBGO010000041.1 GCA_945866165.1 Chitinophaga pinensis
AAGCCGAATTCCTTCCCGCATTAATGATCCCAAAAGAACAGCGCATTACTAATTTTTCATACCCGCTCTTCAGTGATGCTGGCAAATTCTTTTCTTCAATTTCACGCACCTTGGTGATAGCATATTGCTGGATGGTAGTCAATGGCAATACAATTCTTTCGCGCATTTGAATTGAGATGCGTTCAATAGGATAATCAGCCATTAATTCTGTTTTACCAGAAAGCATTACAATATACCTATTGGTCAACTCGTACTCTGCTTCCATCATTCTCCAAATACTGCCATAGGATGGATGGTCTGCTAGAAAAGCTGTTAATGGGAAAAAACATTTTTTCATCGCCATCTCACAATTATCAATCAAGGTTCTGAAAAAAGATGATCTCAAGTAAAGCGACTGAAGTGCGGGTAGTTTTCCGCTTTCTTCCATTTTTTTCAATGCGGCTCCTACACCATAATAACCCGTTACATTCTGTTTTAGCTGACTCCATGAACCTACAAAAGGAATTGCGCGCAAGTCTTGCAATGAAAGATGTGATGTAACACCTCTCTTTGCAGGCCTGCTACCAATATTGGTTTCAGCATAAAACTTCAATGGACTCACATGCATCAGGTATTCTAAAAAATATGGATGCTCCTTTAATTCTTTGTACGACTGATAACTTTCTTCTGCCAGCTGGTTCATCAGGATGATTTCCTGGTCACTAAACGTGCTAGTTTCATCTGTAAAAAGCTCATTACCGATACCTGCATTAATCAATTGCTCAATATTATATTGTGCTGAATCAGTTGTTCCAAAATTAGAACTCACAGTCTGTCCCTGAACCGTTAATTGAATTTCTTTATTTGCAATATCCTTCCCCATTGAAGCATAAAACTTATGCGTCTTGCCACCACCTCTTGCAGGTGGACCGCCTCTCCCATCAAAGAAAATAACATCGATACCAAACTTCTCAGATATTGAAGTAAGTTCATTCTTGGCTTTGTAAATGCTGAAATTTGCCATCAAGTATCCACCATCTTTTGTTCCATCACTAAAGCCCAACATGACCGTTTGCCTGTTACCTCTTCTTTTTACATGATTCCTATAGAGAGGAAAAGAATAAAGCTGCTCCATCACAACTGCGGCATTACGCAGGTCGTCAATCGTTTCAAATAATGGAATTATGTCTACAGCAATTTCATCCCACTTACTGCCACCCAAAACAAATAAGCTAAAAACTTCTAGAATATTGATAGCGCTATTACATTGGCTTATAATATACCTTTCGCAACCCTGTCTGCCATTATACTGCTGAATCTCACCAATTGCTTTTACTGAATTCAATGTATCGAGCACGAGCGTATCTGTTTGTTCGTTTATGTTTACATTCTCACTTAATGAAGAAAGCCATTTAATTTTCTCCTCATCGGTTAAAGAGGAATATGTTACATCTGCAGTAAAAAATTGTTCTGACAATGCTTCTATAACTTTTGAATGAACCCTGCTATCTTGTCTAATATCCAATGAAGCAAAATGCAATCCAAATAAATGCACTTTACCAATTAAAGAATCAACAAGGTCAAGAAACAATCCATTGTGGTTAAATATGATGATCTCTCTTATTTGATTCAATATATCAAGTATCTCCAATTTTGAAAGGTCGGCTTTGTAATCAGGGATGAAAATATTATTGTATAATTTTTTTTCAAGCAACTGAAGTTTATTTTCAACACCATCGAATGTAAGCCTTCTTCTGAGCTTACGAATATCGAGGTAATAACATTTAATGATACTTCCCCTCAATGCCTCTGCCACCTTCTTAGTAATATCGGTTGTTACAAACGGGTTGCCATCTCTATCACCACCGGGCCAAAATCCCATACTAATAATAGGACTGGATTGGTCAAATAATTCGTCATATTGATTCCGTAAAGATTTTACAATACGTCCACTTGCAGGATAAAAAACATTTTCAAGGTACCATATTAGGCTTACTGCTTCATCGTAAGGAGTAGGCTTTTGTTTTTTAAAGAAAGGTGTTTTACCAAGCTGCTGTAAATATGTATTAATGTGAGTGAGGTTATTTTCAGCAATAGCCTTTGATAAGTCATTGATGATTCCAAGAACTGATCCTGGATAAAATTGCGTAGGATGTGCCGTAAGAACCAGACGTACGCCAAAATTTTTCATCTTTGATTGCAGCTGCAATTCCTTGCCTTCCTTTTTCACTTCAGCTTCAAGCTGCTTGAGGGTACCCACACCATTAATATCATTCAACTTAGGGAAGGCGGCATCTTCTAATGCATCAAATAAAACTACCTGTCTTTCAATGTATTGAACAAACCTGAAAAGCAGGTCCATCTGCTGCTGCTCATTTGTATAAGTTGTATGTCTAGAGAAAAAATCCCGAATTATTTCAGATGGACTTTGGTTTCTTTTGAATCCATCTTCACAATTAGATTGCAAGAGGGATAGCAAAATGCCTGTTTTTTCAATCTTATGAAAGGGAAGTGAGGTAAATAGGCTATTGTAAAGCTGGTATTTTATGCCAACCTCATTGTTGAAATTCTTCATTTCTAAAGCAAATGACTGATGCATTGGAAGGTTTTAGGAGGGATGAAAGGCAGGCAATAACATAAAATTAAAAAAAAATTCTGATTTGATGCATTGTAATTATATTTGTTTTGAAATTCGAGAATGAAAGTTGTAAATACACATATCTACTCTTCTACGTTGCAGTACAAAACCGCAACCACAACTACATTCACAACAACAACCCGCTAAGGGTTGAATATTATCATATTACCATTGGGCATTTTGCTGAACTAAGAGATAAACTTCCCCTGTTTTAATTATTCTATTTATACCACATGAAAATTATAAAATTCGAAGGCGAAATATTCGAAACCATCATCGGATATGAAAAAGCAGTTAACATAATAAAAGAAAAATATAGTGAATCAGATATTGCAGTGGTAATACCCATTGATTCTAATACAGAAAAAATATTGATTTCAATTGCTTCACTCGCATCAAAGAAAGATGAGAGGTATGCAGAAGAATTGCAGATATTAGAAACGCTTTTTCTGAGTAATACAAGAACGCTTGTACCAATAAATGAACAAAGCGCTGCACTGAGTTTCATAAAAAAGCAATTCAATGAACTCGAAAAAATTTATAAAGGGATTGAAATACTTGGAGAATGCCCGGTTAATACACTTGAAAGTATTTTATGCTACGGTCCAACTTTAACATCCTTCCTGCTTACAGCCGCTGGCAAAGGAAGTGGATTGAAAATGAAGTGGATGGAAACGCGTGAATTTCTAGATAAACAATCAAAAGAAAATATAAGCAAGGAATTTGGAAATCATGTATCCAAAGAAAAATCATCAATCATTAATGATGGAATAATTCATCTATTTGCAGGTGGTATTACCAAAACAAATAGTGGGAGCAATCATTTTTTTAGAAAAGGTGGTGCAGACATAACAGCTGCATCGTTGGCAGAAATCTTAAATGCAACAGCAATTGATAGCTGGACTGAATCCAGTCAGTTTATGACGGCAGATCAGTCATTGGTTAAAAATGCACGATTAATTTCACACCTAAATTATGAGGAAGCCATGGAACTTTCACATTATGATGCTTCAATCATATACCCACCGGCACTTTCAACTATAGTTGAAAGAGGCATACCCATACTAATTAAGTCAGTTAACTCTCCTAATAAAAGTGGAACAATCATTTCAAATGAAATAACATTAAACAAGGATTTCATTAAAGGAATTTCAAGCTTAAATCATATCTGCTTAATCAATATTGAGGGAAGTGGAATGATTGGAATTCCTGGATTTGCAAAAAAGGTTTTTAGCAATTTAAATGATGGCGGAATAAACATCATCTTGATCACCCAAGGTTCTTCGGAGCATTCAATATGCGTAGGCGTAAAAGAGGAAAATGCATTTAAAGCGAATGACTTATTAAATGATATATTCAAGAATGAAATTTTACTTGGTACAATAAAACCAATAATAATTGAGGATAGCCTTTCGATTGTAGCACTTGTAGGCGACCAAATGAAAAGCCACCCGGGCATAAGTGGTAAAATGTTTTCGGTACTTGGGAAAAATGGAATCAATATTAGGGCAATTGCACAAGGCTCAAATGAAAGAAATATTTCAGCCGTAATCAAAACATCAGAACTTGAAAAAGCTTTAAATGTATTGCATGAAGGATTTTTTGGCAATACAAAAAAAGAGGTCAACCTATTTATTATTGGAACCGGAAACGTTGGAAAGAAATTAATTAATCAGCTCATAAAACAATCAAATAAAATAGAAGCATCTCAGCAGCTAAAAATTAATTTAGCCGGCATCTGCAACAGCAGAAAAATGATGTTATCGCTTGATAATTTATTATCGGAAGATTGGAATGAAAAATTGAATAAAGCTGACATTTCAGATATTTCAATATTTACCGAAAGAATGATTGAAATGAACTTGAGAAATAGTGTGTTGATTGACATCACTGCCAATCCCCAAATACCTGAAATTTATTCAACAGCTCTTTCCAAATCCATATCAGTTGTGGCTTGTAATAAAATTGCAGCCTCAAGTGCATTTGAAAAATACCAGTCACTTAAAGAAATGGCTATTGCATACAATGCAAAATTTCTCTTTGAAACAAATGTTGGAGCGGCACTTCCTATCATTAGTACAATAAATGACATCATCAAAAGTGGAGATAGAATTGTGAGGATTGATGCTGTGCTAAGCGGTACGCTTAATTTTGTTTTTAATAATTACAACGGAAATGAAAGTTTTGCAAGTGTTGTAAAAAAGGCCCAAGAAGAAGGATATACAGAACCCGATCCCAGACTTGACCTTAGCGGTATCGATGTAATGCGTAAAATCATGATTCTTGCCCGTGAATCAGGAGAGCAGATGGAAATTGATGAAGTGTCATGCAATTCATTTCTGCCAGCGTCTTGCATGAAAGGGACTGTTGACGACTTCTATACAGAACTAGAAAAAAATGAAAGTCATTTCAAAAACATTTTTGATACTGCTAATTCAACAAGTTCAAAATTGAAATTTGTTGCAACATTAGAAAATGGCAAGGCCAGCGCTGGACTTCAACACATTAATGATGACAATGAGATGTATCACTTATATGGGAAAGACAATATTGTTTTAATAAAAACAGATCGCTACGACGAACAACCACTTATAATAAAAGGCGCTGGTGCAGGTGCGGATGTAACTGCAAGTGGTGTTTTTGCAGACATATTACGAACCATTAACAATTGAGTAAAAATGAATAAATCAATCACAATAAAATCACCTGCCACCATTGCGAACCTTGTATGTGGATTTGATATCATTGGACTCGCTCTCGAGGAACCCTTTGATTTAATGACACTGTCTTTTTCAGATAAGCCCGGTTTAAGGATCCGCCATGTTGATCATTATTCTCTACCAGAAAAACCAGCAGAAAATGTTGCAGGTGCTGCGCTCCTTTCCCTCATGGAAAAGCTAGACGATTCTATAGGATTTGAAATGACAATTGATAAGAAAATAAAACCTGGCAGCGGATTGGGGTCTAGTGCAGCTAGTGCAGCCGGGGCTGTATTTGCAGCAAATAAACTATTAAACAATCAATTTACAACCGACGACCTCATCCGATTTGCAATGAATGGAGAAAAAGTAGCAAGCGGGGTAAAACATGCAGATAATATTACACCATGCATCTTAGGCGGTGTTACAATTATTCGATCAATACATCCATTGGATGCAATTAGCATCTCATCACCAGAGTTATTTATATCAATCGTTCATCCACAAATAGAAGTAAAAACTTCAGATGCAAGACAGATATTAAAAGAAGAGGTTACTCTCAAAAAAGCAATCAAGCAATGGGGCAACATTGCAGGATTGGTTGCCGGACTAATGAAATCCGATTATGAACTCATCGGAAGGTCATTGGAGGATGTAATCATCGAGCCTATCAGAAGTATCTTAATTCCGGCTTTTGAAGAGGTTAAAAGCCGGTGCCTTGCATCAGGAGCACTTGGTGGGGGCATCTCCGGTAGTGGCCCGTCAATATTTATGCTACACAAAAACCATTCTAGTGCAGAACAAAGTGAAAAAATCATGCGTGAGATTTACTCAAGGGTCGGAATTGAACACAAAACATATGTAACCAAACTTAATCATCAAGGAATAAAAATAAAATAACCTAAGAAATGCTTTACTACAGCCTAAATAGATCATCTGAAAAACTAGACTTTAAACAAGCCACTCTTAAAGGTCAAGCACCTGACAAAGGACTTTATTTTCCGGAAAGAATTCCCCGCTGGGAAAATGAATTTGTGAATAATCTAAAATACTTAGATAAATATGAGATTGGATACCAAGTAATGAAGCCATATGTTGGGGAATGCATACCAGAAGATATATTGATGCAAATTATCAAGGAGACGCTTTCATTTGAATTACCACTTCATCAAATAAATGAAAACATTTTTTGTCTGGAATTATTTCACGGACCAACATTGGCATTCAAAGACTTAGGAGCTCGCTTTCTTAGTAGGTGTATGGGATATTTTTCAAAAGAGCAAAAAAGAAAAACCATTGTTTTGGTAGCAACCAGCGGTGACACTGGCGGCGCTGTTGCAGATGGATTTCATCACGTAGAAGGAATAGAGGTCATAATTTTATACCCTTCAGGAAAAGTAAGCCCCGTTCAGGAAAAACAATTAACTGCACTTGGTGGAAATATACATGCTATTGAAATTAAAGGGGACTTTGATGCTTGTCAGCGTTTGGTTAAGATGGTATTTGCCGATGAGGGCATGCAAAAAAATGTATCGCTCACATCTGCAAACTCAATTAATATTGCTCGGTGGCTTTCGCAACAATTATTCTACGTATTAGCCTATTCTCAGTGGCATGATAAAGATACCCCGACATTCTCAGTACCCAGCGGAAATTTTGGAAATATCTGTTCGGGCATGGTTGCAGAGAGATCAGGACTTCCTGTAAATCAGTTTATTGCAGCTTGTAATCAAAACGATGTATTCACTCGCTTTTTAAAAACCGATCGTTATGAGCCTCTGCCATCCATTCAGACCATTTCAAATGCCATGGATGTAGGAGATCCCAGCAACTTTTCAAGAATTATTGAGCTTTACGGTCAAGACATAAATCTTATCAAGTCGAAAGTCTGCAGTTTCTCGGCATCAGATAATGAAACAAAGAGAACAATTGAAGATGTGTATAAAACATATGATTATATTCTTGATCCCCATTCAGCAGTTGCCTATTCGTGTATGAAAACATGGCAAAAAGACAATCCGAATAAAAAAGGAATCATTTTAGGTACAGCCCATCCGTTGAAGTTTCCATCTGTGGTAAAAGAATTGATAAAAAATGAGATAGAAGTACCTGAAAAGTTGAAAATACTGATGCAAAAAGAAAAAAAGGCAATCCTACTAAATGATAGTTATGCAGATATAAAAAACACCATCAATAACATAATTGATTATAATCCAGCATAATACCTCGTAAATTTTCTTATTCCCCAAATAAAATGAAGGACTTTTATTGAAATTTTAATAAATCTTTATATATTTAGGTAAGACAAGAAAAAATAAAATAGACAGCATTGAACATTAATGTATATTTTATGTTAATTTAGCCAAGCAATTTTAATTGAATTTTTAATCAACGATTTTTTTAACCAAAACCATACACATATGAGTCCACTTTTTCTTCAGGCCTCACACGCAGTTGCAGAAAACAACTACGTTGCCTTCACATTCTTTATTGGTACAATGGCCATGATGGCCGCTTCAGTTTTCTTCTTCTTTGAATTGAGCTCAACAGACAAGGCATGGCGTACGTCAGTTCTTGTATCTGGTTTGATCACTTTCATTGCAGCAGTTCACTACTACTACATGAGAGGTTACAACCTAGAAACTGGAGATTCTCCAACTTTCTTCCGTTATGTAGACTGGACATTAACTGTTCCTTTGATGTGCGTTGAATTCTACCTTATCACTAAAAAAGCAGGTGGAACAACAGGACTTCTATGGAAATTGATTTTTGCTTCTGTAGTTATGCTTGTAACAGGCTACTTCGGAGAAACAATTTACAGAGACAGCAGTGTTCTTTGGGGTGTTATCAGCGGAGCAGCTTATTTCTACATCGTTTACCTTGTATGGTTCGGCGATGTTGCAAAACTTGCTACATCTTCATCTCCTGCAGTAGCGAAAGCAAACAAAACACTTGGATGGTTCGTATTGGTAGGTTGGGCAATCTATCCTTTGGGATACATTGTTGGAACTCCAGGCGGATTGTTTGGAATGTCTGCTGAGTCTCTAGGTATCGGCGGATTGAACATGGACATCATCTACAACATTGGTGATGCTGTAAACAAGATTGGCTTTGGCTTGGTTATATATGCATTAAGCCGTTCTGAATCTAAGTAAAACAGAGCAGGCAATCGATTTAAAGGCCTATGTATCGCTACATAGGCCTTTCTTTTATCATTCCAATTCTTCTTAATGACATTAACGATTGAGCAAAAAAAACCATTTGAGATTTTATCCTGGCTGAATGTTGTCGTCGGAATGGTTTTATTGCTTGCACAATTCGTTTTTGGCACCTTGCCGTTGTCAATTCAATTTGGGTATTTCATACTAATGCTACTCATGACTGGAATACCACATGGCGGTTTGGATCACATTATCGCTAGAACAACTGCCAACGTAAATAACAAGAAATTCAACATCCTTTCTTTTCTTGGGAGATACATTTTAGCCATTGCTGCATACACATGCTGCTGGCTGATTTTTCCTTCACTAAGCTTATTATTTTTTATACTCATATCTGCTTGGCATTTTGGTGAAACCGATATTCCAGATGATAAGCACAAAATACTTTTATCAGTTTGTAGGTTTTCTTGGGGAACTTTGGTACTCATGCTGCTGCTTTTAATGCATCAACAAGAAACAACTGAGGTGCTAATAAGAATTTCAAAAAACGCATCGCCAGTAATAAACTTCTGGAATCTCTGTAAATTAAATTCAAATAAGTTACTAATCTCAGCAACCGTCATAAACGGCATGTTGCTTTATTCCGCTTACCTAACAAATCAACTTAGTTTTTCAGTAATCAGATTAATAAATTTATTGCTAATACTAATTATTTCAATTTTTTTACCACTCTTACCTTCCTTTGCCCTTTATTTTGGAGGATGGCATGCAGTAAGATCCTTTGAGCTTATTTTTGAGTACCTGAATGTCAAAGGAGAATATGCGAAAGAAAGCCCTATAAAAATGTGGACCCGATCTTTACCAATGAGTTTTCTAGCAGCAATTGTCTTCCTCATACTATTTTTCTATTGGGACCAATCCAACATAACATGGGATCCCCTACCCGTTATTTTTATTTTTCTCTCAGTAATAACATTACCCCATCTAGATGTGATGGATCAGATGATCAGGAAGGATCACAAAACAAGCTGATTATATTTATTAATTCTCATTTACTAGCTTTACTATATGAATGACTATACAGAGTCTAACCAAAACATAATGGTTAGAAAAATAGAATTGAAAGACAATCAATTAATAGCAAGTATCATAAGGAGTTGTCTCGAGGAATTTGGGGCCAATAAACCTGGTACTGTTTACTATGATAAAACAACAGATCATTTATTTGAACTTTTTTCCACTGAAAAATCAGTCTATTTCATTGCTGAACTAAACGGACAAGTCGTTGGGGGCGGCGGTATATTTCCAAGTGATGGATTGACAGAAGATACTTGTGAGCTGGTAAAAATGTACCTAAAACCTGAAGTACGAAAAATGGGGTTGGGAGCAAAAATTATTAGTAATTGCATAGAATTCGCGGGTGAAAACGGATATAAAAGGATTTACCTAGAATCAATGCCAGAATTAAAAAGAGCCATATCTGTTTATGAAAAATTTGGATTTAGCTACCTAAGCAATCCAATGGGCAATACAGGACATCATGGATGTTCTGTGTGGATGTGTTTAGAACTTTAAATATCATGCCGCATGACCTCGTAAACAGGACTAAAAAGGTATGTTTTACCTGTAGCTAATTCCAGTGCTTGAATTCGTTTTCTCAATTTTTTTTTGAACTTAAAGATTCTATCTTTCCCAATTTTAAATAGGAGCCCTTCAGATAAGTCTTCGATTAAACAAACACCTTCAGGTAAGTGATCGTATCTCCTCAATACACGCATTAAATTTGTATCAGCACAAGAACTAGCAGCTGGATTTTTGATTGAGCGGATTAATTGTGTTTTAACATCCCCGGGAAATAGATCAGACTGAAGAAACTGATGTAAAATGTCACCAAAGTGGTTTTTCCATTCTTTCCCATGTGATGCTACGGTATTTCCAAATCGAATGAAAGTAACCAAATGTGCAAGTTCATGCAGAAGCGTTATTAAAAATGAATATCGATTTAAGTTGCCATTGACGGTTATTCTATGTGACTTCCCTGCAACTGCATTACGGTAATCGCCTAAAATCGTTTTTCGGGATCTGGTAATAGTAAGATGAACATTGTATTGATGCAAAAATGGTTCAATTAATGGATATGAATGGTTAGGTAAAAAATCTTCTAGTGCAGTAAGAGGAGCTTCTTTTTTTGACATCTCATTTTTTTGGAGTCATTGAAAGAATTCCCTTTAATTCAATAAACATATACACCAGGTAAAGAAACAATGAAATTAGAATTGAAGGCATATTCATTGAAGTAGGAGCAAGTTTTGAGTAAACAAAAACAATTGCAACAGCAGCAATTAACTTGAGCATAAAAGATCCTAGAACAGTTGAAAGGAATCCTGAAGTGGTTGAGGATTTCATGCCTGAAAAAAGCATGTAAAAAGAAATAACAGTTAACACCACTACAATTAGGTTTCCGGTCATTAAAATATATGGATCAACGCCAAGGGTCTGCAACCCTTTAAAAAAAAGGCCACATCCTAAATTTACCAATAAAAAAAGAATGGCTATTTGCAGTAAAGTTTTTCGAATTTTCATTTATCTTTTTTGGAAAAATCTATAATCAATTTCAAGAGTGTAAAAATAATTACAACAAGTGGTAAAACCCAAATGAACCAAGGGTTTTCGAAATTAAAAAATTTGTCTATTTTCAATCCCACGAAAAGGGCAATAGCAATGCCCGCGAAAAACTGGGTTGCAAAACCCATATAACGCATCAAATAATAATTCTTACTAGATTGCTTATTGGGCAAGAGAAACAATGGTATGATTTCCTGTATTTCCAGCATGATCATTTTTGAAATCTACCACTTGTCCAGGATACACCATGTGGCTATTACCCCTGAACAATCCCGACTTTTCAATTTCAAGTTGACCAACGTATAAATCTCCTTCAACAACACCAGTACTTTTGATGGATAACAAATCATTAACAGTAATCCTACCGGTAGTTGAGCCATAAATTTCAGCGCGTTCCGCTTTTATTTCTCCTTTGATAGATGCAGATTCCCCAACAATTAATTTTCCTGAAATAAAAACATTGCCATGGAGCATTCCATCAATACGTATATCACCATCACTCGTAATATTACCATTTATAATTGTTCCTTTCCCGAACAAGCTATTGTTATTCCCAGAATCAAATACGGTTGTTTTTATTGTTGAATTAAACATAAAATGATTTTTATCAATTAATCTGTAGTTTCTTCCATTTCAGGAATAGCTATGGAAGCTGTGTCTCTACTCATCCCAGATTTACCAGCAAGAACATCTCTTACATTATTCCAGTAAACTTCTCTGTATCTCATTTGCTTTTCAAGGGAATCTGTTCTAATCTTAAGTTTAGTGAACTCCTTTCGCTCCGATTGACTACCATACCCTGGAATATAGTATTTCATAGGTGAAAATACTATTAATGCAGTAGTCAGTCCAACCAGCATTACAAACAAAAAACATGAAACAATATAAACGCTTAACCTAGTCAACTTGAATGTAACCACTTCTTCATAGGAATGATCATTCATGATAACCAAACGATACCGATTTGTTAGTCGCTTAAACCTACTTTGTTTGCTTTGCTGTATGCTCATCCATTTAAATTTTCATTTCAAGGGGGGCTTAAAGTTAATGTTATTTATAGATATCTCATGAATAAAATAGCAGGATTAACGTAGTTTTACAAAGGCAAAATGAAAAAAATAACATATTTATATATCAATCTACTTGGTTTCATGATAATGGCCCTTTTAGGCGCCAATCAAATTGGCTTTGCACAAGAGAACATAGTCTCAAGACTTACCAAACCCAAACTATACGAAAATCGTACACTCCGCTCAGAAAACAGCACTGATAAAAAGCTAGGAGGAATAAAAAAAATAAAAGAGAATATCGTAACTCATTATAACTTTTACTTCAATGCAAATAATAAATTAAACACTGTATTAGAAACTGCAAAGCAGTCGTTTAAAGACGACTTTGATAAATTAATTCCCTTACGTGATTTTAATATAGATCAAACAGCAAGTATGCAAATTGAATTAGATTCAATAATACTTAAGTGCAATAATGGCATTTTACTTCATGATCTCAGGAATGACTGGATTGATGACCTTTATTTATTAATGGGAAAAGCATATTTCTATGAAAAGAAATTTGATTCAGCCTATGATGTTTTCCAGTATGTCAACTACACTTTTCAGCCAAGGGAAAAAGATGAAATTGGATTTGAAAAAACCATTGGAAGTAACATAAATAATACTGGTAATGTGTATACCATTTCTACAATAGAAAAAAAGGGATTTTTAAACCTGTTCAAACATGAAATTATTAGAAACGAGGCATTGGTGTGGATTGCATATGCATTAATGGAAATGAACAATGATGACGAGGCAAAAAGCATGCTCGACCTGTTATCCAAAGACAATAACTTTCCAGAAAGATTGTTTCCATTGCTGTCAGAAAAAAAAGCGGAGTGGTTTCTCAAAAAAGAACAATACGACTCTGCAGCTTACTACTTAGAAAAGTCACTACCCATTTGCAAGGATAATACAGAAAAAGCAAGGAGGTACTTTCTCATTGCCCAATTATATGCTACTATTAAAAAAACCGAACAGGCGTATCTCTTTTTTGAAAAATCAATAGCCAATACTACAGATCCAATAATGGAAGCCTATGCCAGAATTCAACAGATAGCAGGGATGGGAAAAGGCATGAATGAAAGCAAAAGAATAGAAGATAATATTCAGGCACTTTTAAGTCTTACAGAAAAAGAAAAGTACCTGAATTTCAAGTCTGTAATTTTTTCATCAATTGCAACACTTGAACTCAAAAGGAATAATCCAAATTCAGCAATTGAATATCTCAAAAAAAGCAATCTCAACAACCAAGATGATCAAAATCTAAAAAATAATAATTTTCTTAAAATTGCCACACTTGCCTTTGAAATGAAGAAATATTCTTTGACAAAAGAATACCTTGATAGTGTCGATGAAAGTTCCGTAATAAATAAATATGATATCCTTGAAAAAAAATCCATAATAAATGAAATAGCGAAGAATATTGAAATAATCCAGCTAGAAGACAGTTTGCAATTGTTGGGTAAGCTTAGTGAATTGGATCGCATAAATGTACTTTCAGCAATATTAAAAAATCAGAAAAAAGAAGCTGCTACTGAACAAAAAGAAAAAAGCACTAATAATGGTTCAATACAAAGAAATAATTTACTCGATCAAACAAGTGGTGCCCTATTTTCTGCAGATTCACAAAAAGGTGAGTGGTATTTTAATAACCCTTCATTAATATCACAAGGGAAAATTGAATTTAAAAACAGATGGGGCGAAAGGCCTAATGTAGACAACTGGAGACGAAGCGCTACATTTAATTCAATAAAGAATGTAACACAAAATGGCACAGAAAGTATAAATGAAAATGAAATACCATTGGAAGATTCTAGTATCTCAACAATGGAAATACTGCTTGAAAAAATTCCAATAACACCTGAAAAATTAATAGCATCTAACGA
>CAMBGO010000042.1 GCA_945866165.1 Chitinophaga pinensis
TAAACCTGGTGACTTGGTTGTAAATCCAAACGAAGGGAAGAAACTTACTAATATGCGTTCAAGTGGAACAGATGGCGCCGCCAGCATTGCACCTAAAAAATCCATGACCTTAGAAGAGTGTATGGAATATATACAAGGTGACGAGTGTATAGAGGTTACACCAAACTTCATTCGTATGCGTAAAGTCATTCTTGATGAAAATGAAAGACTCCGCCTAGCCAAACAAATGAAGTCAGAAGCTGTTTAGAGAAGTGAGTTTAGGGTTTAGACGTCAGAAATCAGAAGTCAGGTGTTAGAGAGGTGATTTCAACTTATATCAAAGGAGTGCATCATACAATGAAAAAGTTAGTCATTCTACTAGGTTTCTTTATTCTGTTCACCCTCACTGAGGATGCAAATGCTCAGTGTTCCATTTGCACCAAAACGGCGCAACAGCTTGGTTACAAGCCTGCGAAAGGAATGAATTCCGGCATCATTTATTTAATGATTGCCCCATTGGCTATCATCGGTTTTGTAGGGTATCGTTGGTGGAAAGGTGGCGGCAACGATTTCCTGAATACAAACGAATCATAAAAGCTTCAATATGAAAAGAAATGCCACTTGGTTTTTCATTCTATCCATAAGCATCATCTTTATTTCAGGATGCACTGTAAACAACGTGATTATAGACAAAGGCATTGGTGAAGTATTTTCTGCAAATAAAGTAGAAGGCACATTCGGGATGTTTGATAACAGCCGTGGCAAGTTCACCATCTACGACCTCGATCGTTTTAAACTTCCTTATTCTCCTGGAGGCACCTTCAATATATTCAATTCACTGTTGGCAATGCATATAGGTAGGCTATCAGATGAGCGTAGCTTTATTAAAAATATCGATACTACAATTTCACTCAATGATGCTTTTAGGTCTTCATCAACGCCGCATTTTATGTCACTTGCGAGAATTATTGGAAAAGACACCATGAAAAGATGGATTGATAGCTTAAAATACGGAAACATGAAAATTGGTGTTTCCGTAGATAGCTTTTGGATGAATGATTCATTAAAAATTTCTGCTGATGAGCAACTCGGAATAATGAAGCGAATGTATTTTAAACAACTTCCATTTAGGGCAAGTGTACAGGAGTCCGTTAAAAAGATGATGATTATCGAAAACAATGCTCAGCTCCAGTTGGCATATAATATAGGACAATCAGTTTCTAATGGTAAGTCTGTTGTTTGGGTTATTGGATGGATCGAAGAGAACAGGCATGTGTATCCATTTGTGCTGAACTTCAGCTCCAACAGCCAGAATTCGCTTGATGCATTGGCGAAAAAAATTACAGAGGATATCCTTACGCATGTTGGATTTTTTAAGGGGATAATGTAATTAGACGTCAGACGTCAGAATTCATTGAGCAGAAAAAAATTCTTAAGTTTTCTACTTCATTCAACAATAATTTAAATGACTCCCCTTCCCGATAATCTCGCTTCGCTCGATATCGGGATGAAACACCTGTCCAGGCGGGGAGTCTGTATAAAACTATAATAGTCGTTTAAAGTATTATTTGTAATAATCACACTAAAGCCACTTATCTGATTCCTGACATCTGACTTCTGACGTCTGATTTCTGACGTCTGTTTTCTATTTATCTTTGACCCATCATGCAAAACCTCAACAACCTTATTTCATACAATCGCCTTCAAACAGTTGAAGTTAAAATCGGTGATTTGTTATTGGGCAATAACAATCCAATCAGGGTGCAAACCATGACCACTACTGATACCATGGATACGCTTGCTACAGTTGAGCAAACAATTCGTTGCATAGAAGCAGGTGCTGAGTTGGTAAGGATTACAGCTCCATCTAAGAACGAGGCAAACAACCTTCTCAATATTAAAAATGAATTGCGCAAGCGCGGATATAATACACCACTCGTAGCTGATATTCACTTCACGCCAAACGCTGCAGAAATTGCAGCCCGCATCATTGAAAAAGTAAGGGTGAATCCTGGAAATTACGCAGATAAAAAGAATTTTAAGTTTATTGAATATACCGACCAGGATTATTTAGAGGAAATTGAGAGGATCCGGGAAAGATTTACTCCATTGGTAAAAATTTGTAAAGAGTATGGAACAGCCATGCGCATTGGAACAAACCACGGTTCGTTAAGTGATCGCATCATGAGTCGCTATGGCGATAGTGCCATGGGCATGGTTGAAAGTGCTATGGAGTTTTTACGTATCGCACGTGATGAATCATATCACAATATCGTGTTGAGTATGAAGTCAAGCAATCCATTGGTAATGGTACAAGCATATAGATTGCTTGTAGAAACCATGACGAATGAATTTGGTATTTGTTACCCGCTTCATCTTGGTGTAACCGAAGCGGGTGATGGTGAAGATGGCAGAATCAAATCAGCCATTGGTATTGGAACCTTGTTGGAAGATGGTATTGGCGATACCATTCGTGTTTCACTAACAGAGGATCCTGAATTTGAAATTCCAGTTTGTCGTGATTTGGTGAATCGTTATAACAACCTTTCAACAGCATATACAACCTTGCCTTCCATTAGCAAGCTTCCATATAATCCTTTTGAATATCGAAGAAGAGAATCAAGTGCAATTGAAAATATAGGCGGTAAGCAAGTACCTGTAGTAATGGCAGATTTAAGTTCTATCGATGAATTAAAACCTGCTCAACTGCAAAGCATTGGTTATACCTATGATGAGCCAACTGATAAGTGGAGTATTGGTGATGCAGCTGCAGATTACGTTTATACTGGAGAAAAGCCAATTTCTTTTCCATTGCCAGGCACCTTGAAAAATATTGTCTATGCACCGAGCTGGACTGAGAGCGAATCTTGTTTTCCGCTTTTTATCTTGAAAGATTTTCCTACAGCTTCTAAAAAAAGTAACCGCATTAATTTTGTAGCAATAGATTGTTATAATGAGATGTTTTCATCAAATGCTTTCAATCCATTTTCAAGTGAACTGATTTCAGAAGTAGCTAAAGACAAGACTGTTGTATTCTGCTTAAGTAGTCAGAATCAAAATGCAATGCAAAGTGTAAGAAGAATGTTTGTTGAGTTTGCTGAGTTGGGTATAAACAATCCGGTTATTTTAAGTACATTAAGTGCATTAAATACGCCAGATGAGCACTTGATTCATTTTGCAACTGAAACAGGCGCTTTGTTACTTGATGGAATGGGAGATGGTATTTCACTGGGATACCATGGCGAGATAACGTTGGATAATCCGCAGACGAAGGGAAGAACATATCTCCCTGTGAAAGACATCTATCAGTTTACCAATAATACTGCCTTTAGTATTTTGCAGGCTACAAGAACACGTATCTCAAAGACAGAATATATTTCTTGTCCGAGTTGCGGTAGAACACTTTTTGATTTGCAAGAAACCACTGCAAAGATTCGTTCAGTCACAAACCATTTAAAGGGTGTAAAAATTGCCATCATGGGATGTATCGTGAATGGTCCTGGTGAGATGGCCGATGCTGACTTCGGTTATGTTGGAAGCGGTCCTGGTAAGATCACGCTTTACAGAGGAAAGGAAGTGGTTAAGAAGAGTGTTGACAGTGACATTGCTGTAGAAGAACTTATTCAGTTGCTAAAAGAGAGTGATGCATGGGTGGAGCCGGCGTAGCAGTATTATTGATTAACGCTGTTCACCACCCTAATAGGAACAATTTCAATTTTCATATAAGGTAAGTTCATCATAAGCATTTGACCTATCCCAAACGCCGTAGGAATTAACGGGTAAAATTGTTGTTTGCGAAAACAGCTGAAGTGAACAACAGGTAATCGAAAATATTATTATGCAGAAATTTTTGCTTCGTTTCTTCATTCTAATAAAGTGGTAGAATTAAATTTTTTTCCCAACTGTAGTTCATGAAATTTTCTGTAAGGAGTTCGCCAGTCAATTATTGTTGTACTTCCAGATAAAGATTTTCTATATATTTTTTGATATTCTTACAGGCAAATTTACTGTAATCTGACTGATTTTCACCATCCGCCGCGGCGGATTGACGCGGAGAACAAATGTGACCTCTGCCTTCAAAAAGGTTTTATTCTGATACCTTTGCACCATATTCAATTCAATAAATGATTTCATTATCCATCATCATCGTTAGCTACCGCTGTTGGTCTAGACTCGATACTTGTTTGAAAAGTATTGCATCACAACAAATGGAGAATATTGAGGTAATAGTTGTTGATAATAATTCAGATGATGGTTTCGCGCAAGCATTCATTGAAAATCATCCGCAGGTAGAATTTATTTTACAAGATTTCAATGGTGGATTTTCACAGGCCTGCAATAGGGGCGCACGGAATGCCAAAGGAGATTGGTTCTTGTTTTTAAATCCTGATACGAATTTGCAATCCAATACACTACAACCACTATTAGAAAAAGTAAATCAAGAGCCTTCATGGAAATTGATTGGAATAAAACAACTGAATGATCAAGGTAAAAACACTCATCCACATGGATTGTTTTTGAAATGGTGGAATGTTTGGCCTTCTGTCAGGATTTTACAACAGTTATTAAATCCTTCTAGATCAAAGCATCGGTGGAGCAAGGATCTTCTTAGTTATCCTGATTGGATTTCAGGTTCCTTTGTATTGATGCGGAAAATTGATTTTGAAGAACTGGGTGGATGGGATGAACGTTTTTGGATGTACTATGAAGACATGGATCTAAGTAAACGTGCAGCAGATAGGGGTTGGTTGCGGGTAATGTATAATGAATTGATTTGTACTCATTCCCATGGAGGATCATCTAGAATAAACCCTGAAGTAAAAGCCATTACAAAAACTGAGGTAATTCTTTCAGCGATTAAATACCTGAAAAAACACAATAATCCTTTTTATGCTTTGTTGGGGAAGTACATGTATTTACTGAGCAGGTTTATAGACATCATCATCTCTTATCCATTTTCTGCAACCAAACGCGCGATGACTAAAAAATTATTGAAAGCACGTTTAGATTTAAAGGAACAGATATCATAATATCTTCAACTCCCTAAACTCCCTAAACTTTCTAAACCCCTAAACCCCTCATATCACCCCCATCTCTTTACCAATTTTTACAAAAGCAGCAATCGCTTTATCGAGGTGATTCTTCTCATGTGCTGCACTTAGTTGAACCCTGATGCGCGCCTTGCCTTTTGCAACAACTGGAAAGAAGAAGCCAATAACATAAATGCCTTCTTCCAATAATTTGGCAGCCATTTCTTGTGCTACCGTTGCTTCATATAACATTATGGGAACGATTGGATGTACTCCGGGTTTGATATCGAATCCTGCCTTGGTCATTTCATTTCTGAAATACATTGTATTCGATTCAAGTTTGTCGCGTAATGACGTTGTTTCACTAAGCAAGTCAAGCACAGCGATTGAGCCTCCAACAATGCTCGGTGCAAGTGTGTTAGAAAAAAGGTATGGCCTGCTTCGCTGACGAAGTATATCAATTAGTTCCTTTCTTCCACTGGTAAAACCTCCTAAAGCACCTCCAAGTGCTTTTCCAAGTGTTCCTGTGATGATGTCAATCTTACCCATTACGCCGCAATGTTCGTGGGTTCCCCTGCCGGTCTTACCCAGAAAGCCAGATGAATGACATTCGTCAATCATTACAGCAGCGTCATATTTTTCGGCCAGTTCAACAATCTTGTCAAGCTGAGCAATAGTGCCATCCATACTAAAGGAACCATCAGTAACAACAATGCGGTTTCTAAGGTGTGCAGACTCCTTGAGTTTTTCTTCCAGGTCCTGCATATCATTGTGTTTATAGCGATAACGTTGTGCTTTGCACAGCCTAACACCATCAATGATTGACGCATGATTTAACTCATCTGATATGATGGCATCTTCTTCATTGAACAATGGTTCAAATACGCCGCCGTTTGCATCAAATGCTGCAGCATATAAAATGGTGTCTTCAGTCCCCAAAAAAGTAGAAATTTTTGCTTCTAACTCCTTATGGATATCCTGTGTTCCGCAGATAAAACGAACGGAGCTAAGACCATACCCCCTTTCATCAATATATTTTTTTGCAGCCTCAATAATGTTCGGATGTGATGACAAGCCAAGATAATTATTGGCACAAAGGTTAATCACTTCTTTTCCTCCAACAGTAATAATGGGACCCTGTGCACTTTCAATAATTCTTTCAGTTTTGAATAATCCAGCGGCTTTTATATCAGCAATTTCTTTTTGCAGGCGGGCAACAATCGATTTGTTCATAGGGAATTATTTGGGTGATTATCTATCTTAAGTGAATGTAAAATTAACCAATTGTCTTCAACCGGAATATCTACCGTTTTTATCTTTTCTTAACAATGCTGTAACCTTTTAGATTTAACTTCGTATAATATTTATGAAAAAGAGATTTCAACTTGTGGTTTTATCTCTGGCTGTACCAGTTTTAGCCTTCATTTTGTTCACTGGTATTCGCCATTATACTGATTCTGGGGAATATAAAACCGGATTCTCACAGAAGGAAAGAATAGAACGTGCCAATAACCAAATTCGTTCCATTTTGCCCTTGTGGAAGCTTGTTTCAAGACAGCTTCTACCGCAAGGCTAAAAATAAAGCCACCTGATAAATCTTATTCAAGCTCCATTTATAGTTTAGGGTTTAGAGTTTATTGTTTTGTGTATGACGGATATAGAATATAATTCTTGTGTTGACAAATATGCGGATTCGGTTTTCAGGTTTATTTTAAAGAACCTGCGAAATGAAGAAGACGCGCGTGATATTGTACAATCAGCATTTGAAAAAATGTGGATCAAAAGAGAATCGATTGTAAATGATACAGCTAAATCTTTTCTTTTTAAAATTGCATACAACCAAATGATTGATCATATCAGGAAGAATAAACGCATTCAATTACATGACTCATTTAAAGAAGATGCATCGGTTCAAAAAGAGCAAACCAGTTTTTTGAAACGTGAACTTGACAAGGCGCTTGAAAGCCTGACGCAGTTGCAGAAATCCCTGATTCTTCTAAAAGATTATGAGGGTTATTCTTATGCTGAAATTGGTGAAATAACAGGATTGAATGAAAGTCAGGTGAAAGTATATTTGCACCGAGCCAGATTACAGTTAAGAAATTTCATAGGGAAAACAGAAAATATTATTTAAGATGATTGATATAACAAATTATGAAACATGGTTTTTGCTTTATGCAGACAATGAGTTGTCTGCTGAAGAAAAGGCCACCGTTTTGTCTTTTGTGCAACAACATCCTATTCTTCAGCAGGAGTTTGATGGTATTATGCAACTTCGTTTCAGTCCTGCTGAAATTCAACATCAAGTTGATAAGGCATCATTATTTTCTATTTCAATGGAAGATAACATGCAGGCAGCTTTGGAAGAATATCAATTATTGATAAATTATATTGATGGGGAGTTGTCATTTATTGAAATTGCTGAAGTTGAGAAACGCCTTAAGCATGATGTAGCTTTCCTTGCTTCCTATAAGCAACTAAGTATTTTAAAATTAGAACCAGACCATTCAATTGTTCATCCCAATAAAATCGCTTTGTACAAGCGTGAAAAAACAGTTGCTTTTGGCTGGAAAAGGTCACTGGCAGCTGCAGCTTCTTTAATCATTGCTGCTGGATTATTTTGGATTGTTGAACAACCAAATGTGAGCAATACCAACGCAGTTGTGTTAGTTGCACCTGAAAGTACAGCACCTAAAACAATCGAGCGGAATTCAGGTGAAAAAATAAATCCAGTTGCAAATAACAGTCTTATTGAAGTGGCAAAGAAAAAATCAATCACTAAAATCAGTGTTGAAAAAATAAAAAAACCTGAACGTAAGTCAGAAAATTATCTAGTGCAAGAAGTTCATGAGCCAATTATTCAGTCAGATAACAATGAAGAAAAAGTGGTTGATGCAGTTCGCACAGGAAATAATATTATATCGAATAATTTGCCCGTGCCAACTACACCTATTGGTAGTAACCAATTGAATGACCTTACTTCAACTCAAGATTCTTTTGTGGATGAGAATTATGATAATTCGAAAAGGGCAGCTAGAAAACCATTCAAAACCTTATCCCGAAAAATAAGTCGCATCCTAGGTAAAGACCGTGATGAGTCAGATCAAATTAAATTTATACAAGTAGCAAATTTTCATCTTGCAGTATCAAAACAATAATTATATCATTTATGAAGCGGATTAATTTTTCTTTAGCTTTTTTATTTATTTCATTTCAATTGTTTTCGCAGCAGGACAGCAGTGTTAATATTAAAAAGTCCACATCAGGGCGCGATACCATTCTGATAGGTAATATCACCATCATTACCAATGGTGGGGGTGGACATGCAAAAGCAATTTTATCGGTATCTGATGGCCACAATTACGAGAAAGTAAATAAAAGTAATGAAAATAAAAAGAAGATATCAACCAATTGGTTTGTATGGGACCTTGGATTTGCAGGCTATGATGACAGGACAAATTATGCATCTGCAGATGCACAAGCTTTTTTAAAAAATCCCGGAATCATCAATGCTTCTAAAGGAGACTTTGCATTGAAGGGGTCGCGTATTTCAAATTTCAATCTTTGGTTTTTTATACAACGCTTGAATATTGCAGCAGGGGTTCTGAATTTGAAATATGGTTTTGGAATAGAAAGCAACAATTATTTTTTTAAGAATAGCATCACCTATGTCGATGATATCAAACCATACACACTGAGGGGATTGCCTAAACAGTTTACAAAAAACAAATTGGTAGCAAACTATCTCACTGTACCAGTCATGCTAAATATAAATACCAATCCTTCTAAACATAAAGCGGGTTTGCAATTTTCTGCAGGAATCAGTGGCGGTTATCTATATGGGAGTAGGCAGAAACAAAAAGGATCTGACGGTACTGTTAAAAACAAGACTGACTTTAATCTTGAAAGGTGGAAGCTTTCTTACATTGCTGAATTGGGTATTGGACCCGTAAAGCTCTATGGATCACTTGCGGCCACACCGTTGCATCAGTATGGACTTGATCAGCGACCATATACAGTGGGAGTGCGGTTTTCTAATTAGTTTAGATGTTGAGACGTTTAGGGTTTAGACGTTTAGAAATCATCTGTTAAAATCTAAACATCTAAACGTCTAAACATCTAAACTTTAAACTAAGAATTATTTCTTCTTGAGGATTAAAGAATCAGCGGGATATTTTGCCTTGAGTGTATCCATGATACCTTGTGCCCAGTTTGTTATTAGGGTTTTTTCATTTTCACTCAACTTGGCATCAGTGTGAATGAGTGTATAAGATTCAAGTGGCATTTCACCTTCTTTAACTTCCTCAATCAATTCTTCCAGTTTGTGGTTTTGGATGGCAAGTCGCAGGTTTCCAAAATTGTTTAAGTTAAAATGTTTTTTTCCATCAGTTACATGGTCATTCAACCACCAGGCTACTGGTTGAATTTCCGCATACCACGGGTAGTTTGTTTTATTTGTATGGCAGTCGGCACAAGACCTGTCTAGAATCGCCTGTACATCTTGCGGAACAGGATACAATGTGCTAATATCTTTTGATGCATCACCAGAAATATTTTTTGTTGGGCGGAAAGCCTGAAGAATTACAAACACTACCAAGAGTCCAATGAGAATTTTTTTGATCATATATTCTTTTTAAAAGGTTTATTAATTAATACTTCAATCTACTTTTTTAGCGTTACTTATATCTTTCCATTTTTAATATCTTCTACTACAGAAGGATCAAGCAAGGTAGAAGTATCTCCAATGTTTTCTAACTCGCCTTCAGCAATCTTTCTCAAGATTCTTCTCATGATTTTTCCACTTCTTGTCTTTGGTAATCCAGGGACCAATTGAATTTTGTCTGGCTTGGCAATCGGACCTATAATTCGGCTTACAGTTGCTGTAATATCTTTTCTTATCAGTTCCTCATCACCATGGGTGCCATTATAGATGACAAAAGCATAAATTCCTTGCCCTTTAACATCATGGGGATATCCAACTACTGCACTTTCAACTACTCCCGTGTGCATGTTGATGGCATTTTCAACTTCAGCAGTGCCAATGCGGTGGCCGCTTACATTCAATACATCATCAACCCTTCCAGTGATTCTATAGTAACCATTTTCATCACGAAAAGCACCATCACCCGTAAAGTATAGATTTTCATAAGTTGCAAAATAATTTGTTCTGCAACGTTCATGGTCGCCGTAGGTTGTTCTGATGGTGGAAGGCCAAGGAGCCTTGATACAAAGGTTGCCGGTTACATTGTTTTCTGTTATTTCATTTCCTTTTTCATCTACTAGAATGGGTTGTACGCCTGGAAATGGAAGTGTTGCATAACTTGCTTTAGCAGGAGTAATACCCGCCATATTGCTAATCAATACACCACCAGTTTCAGTTTGCCACCAAGTGTCTACAATGGGACAGTTTCCTTTACCAATATGTTCGTCGTACCAATTCCAAGCTTCTTCGTTAATTGGTTCGCCTACTGTACCTAGCACACGCAACGAACTCAAATCTTTATTCTGAATGGGTCCCAATCCAAACGCCATCAGGCTCCTGATAGCGGTTGGTGCAGTATATAATATATTGACCCTATATTTATCAATTATATCCCAGAACCTCCCAGCATCAGGAAATGTTGGTATGCCTTCAAACATGAGCGAAGTTGCACCAGCGCTGAGCGGTCCATATACAATATAGGAGTGTCCAGTTATCCAGCCAATGTCTGCGGTACAGAAATGAATCTCCTCGGGCTTATATTGGAAAACATTTACAAAAGTATAATTGGTGTAAACCATGTATCCTGCACAGGAATGAACAACGCCTTTTGGTTTCCCTGTTGAACCTGATGTATATAATATGAACAAAGGGTCTTCAGCATCCATTGTTTCGGCAGGGAAATCAGGATTTCCTTTTTGTTCAATTTTTCTTATTTCATCTTCCCACCAGATATCCCTTCCGTTGATCATGCTCACCGGAGTGCGTGTGTGCATATATACAACGACAGTTTTTACAAATGGGCAACTAACGAGTGCATCATCGATAACACTTTTTAATGGAATGTCTTTGGGCCCACGAAATGCTCCATCACAGGTAATGATGAATTCCGATTTTGCATCTTGTAGTCTGTCGGCAATGCTTTGCGCACTGAATCCTCCAAATATAACAGAATGTATAGCCCCAATTCTTGCACAGGCAAGCACTGCTATTGCTAGTTCTGGTATCATCCCCATATAGATACAAACGCGATCACCTTTTTTTACTCCATTGTTTTTTAATACATGAGCAAATTGGTTCACTTTTAAATGTAGCTGGGCATAAGTGAGAATTCTTTGCGGATCATTGGGGTTGTTGGGCTCCCAAATGATAGCAGGTTGATTTGCTTTGTCGTGCAGGTGCCTATCAATACAGTTTTCTGTGATATTAAGCTGCGCGCCCTCAAACCATTTTACGGAAGGCTCTTTGAAGTTCCAGTCCAAAACACGCTCCCATGGCTTCTTCCATTGAAAATTAGCAGCTATGTCACCCCAAAATTTTTCAGGGTCTTCAACACTTTTCTTCCAAGCTGCATGGTATTCTTCAAGCGATTTGATTTGATAAGGGTAGCTCATTATAAAACATTTACCTGATTAGAGTGGTAAGTTAAAAAAAATCACATTGTTGTAGATATTTTTTATCTTGAAACACAATTTTAAATCAATCCCCATTCAATTCATGGAATCTCCTGCTGGAAAAAAACAGATTCGCAAGGTCATATTCGCTTCTTCTGTTGGAACACTGATTGAGTGGTATGACTTCTACATATTTGGTAGCTTGGCGCCTATCATTGCGTTGCAATTTTTTCCTAAAACCAACCCAACCGCTGCATTGCTTTCTACCTTGGCAACCTTTGCCGCTGGATTTATTGTAAGGCCATTTGGTGCGTTGGTATTTGGGCGACTTGGCGACAAAGTGGGAAGGAAGTATACTTTTTTGCTCACATTGGTTTTAATGGGTGGTTCAACATTTGCAATTGGACTGATACCGGGTTACGAAAAGATCGGCTTTGTTGCACCATTACTTGTGCTACTGCTACGTCTTATTCAAGGCCTCGCTCTTGGTGGTGAATATGGTGGCGCTGCTACTTATGTTGCTGAGCATTCACCTGATAGTAAAAGAGGATTTTATACGAGCTGGATTCAAACAACGGCAACACTTGGATTGCTGCTTTCACTGGGAATCATCTTGATTACACGTCAAAGCATGGCACCAAACAGTGTTGATTCAATCAGAATTTTTGAGGACTGGGGTTGGAGAATTCCATTTTGGTTTTCAGTCGTACTAGTTGGTATGAGTATTTATATTCGGTTGAAGATGCATGAATCTCCAGTCTTCAGTAAACTAAAGGCGGAAGGAAAGACTTCAATCAATCCAATTAAGGAAAGTCTCATGCACCGTGGTAACCTCAAGATGGTATTGCTTGCATTGTTCGGTGCAACAATGGGACAAGGAGTAGTTTGGTATACGGGACAGTTTTATGCACAAACATTTTTAGAGAATGTATGCAAAGTTGATTTTTCTCAAACTAGGACAATCATGATTTGGGCGATCATTTTTGCAACACCTCTTTTTATATTTTTTGGAAACCTGAGTGATAAAGTGGGAAGGAAATGGATCATCATGTCTGGTCTATTGCTTGCAGTGGTTTTATATAGACCAATTTATCATCAGATGGTGAATCTAACATCAACAACAGAATCTGTAGTTGACACTGGTCTAACAAAAATAGAACGCATCATAACACCGGTTAGTGGGAAAGGTTATGGATTACAGACCACTTCAACCTTACAAACTTTTACCAATGGTATCATTGAGAAAAAGGTACACATGGATACGTTGTTGAATGATGGTTCAGAAAAACCACAAGTAACCGACAGGGTTTCAAAGCAATTGCCAACAGATCGGTATTGGATGATGATTGGTTTGATCTTTATACAGATTTTGTTTGTAACCATGTCGTATGGTCCTATCGCAGCTTTCCTAGTAGAAATATTTCCAACAAAAATTCGCTATACATCTATGAGTCTTCCATACCATTTGGGTAATGGTGTTTTTGGCGGACTCACTCCATTTATTGCAGTGTTGTTAGGAACCATGTATACTGGTGATTTGTTAGTTGGACTTTGGTATCCTATTATAGTAGCAGGTTTATGTTTGGTTATAGGATCTATTTATCTTTCTAATGTAGTTGATAAAAATATAAATGATTAAAACAGTATCATGAATAGTTTCAAGCGTTTTATGGGATTGGTATGGATGGTAGTTGGAGTTGTTGTGTATATCATTTTGTTAAAAACAGCTATCGCACAGGTATCAGTAAAGCCCATGGCAGATACCATCATACAATGGTCTATCTTTGTAATCATTTTTTTACCAATCACCATTGGATTTCTCATCTTTGGATGGCTTGCTTTTAACGGAGCATACGATAAGCTTCCTATTTCGAGTGAAGAGATTGAAGGGTGATAGCAACTTCTAATGTCAATCAAGGTAGAACACATATCAAAAACTTACGGAACCCAACAAGCTGTTGATAGCATCAGCTTTGAAGTCATGCCCGGAGAAGTAGTCGGCTTCCTTGGCCCTAATGGAGCAGGTAAATCAACAACCTTAAAAATGATCACAGGGTATTTACCCAAGGACACTGGAAATATTTTTGTTTGCGGCATTCCTGTTGAAGGAGAAGCCATCCCCACCAAAAAGAAGATTGGATATTTGGCTGAATTAAATCCATTGTATCACGAAATGTATGTTAGGGAGTATCTTCAATTCATTGGAGAATTGTATGGGGTTAGTAATGTAAAAAAAAGAGTTGATGAAGTTGTTGGGATGACAGGTCTTTCTGCAGAAATGCACAAAGAGATTGGCCAGCTTTCCAAAGGCTACAAACAACGTGTTGGATTGGCTGCAGCATTGATACATGATCCGGAAG
>CAMBGO010000043.1 GCA_945866165.1 Chitinophaga pinensis
GTTTCTTCACCACAGATATATGCACCAGCCCCACGTTGAACATAAATTTCGCAGTCGAATCCTGTTCCTAAAATATTTTTTCCAAGGAAGCCATGTTGTTTTGCCTCAGCAATTGCTTGCTCAAGTATAGCCACAATCCATGCATATTCACCGCGTATGTATATGTATGTTCTGTTGCTACCCAACGCAAATGATGAAACGATCAATCCTTCAATTAGCAAGTGAGGAATAAATTCCATCAAATACCTATCCTTGAAAGTACCAGGTTCTGATTCATCAGCATTGCAAACGAGGTAACGAGGAACGCCTTCAGGTTTTGCAAGAAAGCTCCATTTCATTCCTGTAGGAAATCCTGCTCCACCCCTTCCTCTTAATCCACTTTTCTTCACCTCTTCAACAATTGCTGCAGGATCCATTTTAAGCGCCTTTTCAAGAGACTTATATCCACCTTCGCGTTTATATACTTCGTAAGAACGAATTCCTTCCACGTGGGCCTTTTCTAAAAGTATTTTTTTTGCCATGTTGCTTATCGCTTTACGTGTACTTTATTTTTTGTTTCTACATTCCTCAATGATCGAATCCACCTTTTCTTCTGTTAGGTGCTCTCTATAATTTTGTCCAAGTTGCATCAATGGTGCATAACCACATGCTCCAAGGCATTCTACTGTTTTAAGTGTAAACATGCCATCAGCAGTTGTTTCGCCGACACCAATATTTAATTTCTTTTTGATATAGTCGATTATACGATCACTTCCATTCAACATACATGGACCTGTATGACATACTTCAAATAAATTCTTGCCGACAGGTTGTAAATTATACATGCTGTAGAATGTAGCTACTTCATAGGCCTCAATAGGTTCAATATTTAAAATAGAAGCAACATGATCCATTGATGCAGGGCTAAGCCAGCCGCCAAATTCTTCCTGTGCCAAATGCAGTAATGGAATCAATGCACTCTTTTGCTTTCCTTCCGGATAGCGAGCAATGATCTCATTTACTTCTTTCATTTTATCTTCTGAAAACTTCACCATTTATTTATTTTTAGGCTTGTTAGGCATCCATTTCACCTGCGATCAAATTCAAGCTACTCAATGTTACAATGGCATCGCTGAGCATGGTATCTTTTACAATTTCAGCATATGCTTGATAGTAAATGAAACATGGTCTGCGGAAATGAAGCCTGTAAGGCGCCCTTCCACCATCACTGATTAGATAAAATCCAAGCTCACCATTTCCTCCTTCAACACATTGATAAACTTCTCCTGCTGGAATATCGGTTTCGCCCATCACTATTTTAAAATGATATATCAACGCTTCCATTTTAGTATACACATCGGCTTTAGCTGGCAGATAGTATTCAGGAGAGTCGGCATGATACACATCTGCTTCTGTTCCTTTGAAAGCTTGAACCTTTTGATATGCTTGCTTGATGATGCTCAATGATTCCCATATTTCTGCATTCCTTACCATGAAGCGATCGTAGTTGTCACCAGATGTTCCAACAGGAATGATAAAATCAAAGTCTTCATAAGAGGAATAAGGTGTGTGAACCCGCACATCATAATCAACACCAGCTGCACGCAAGTTTGGTCCAGTAAAACTGTAATTCAATGCTCGTTCTGCAGAAATTGCTCCAGTGCCCACTGTCCTATCAATAAAAATCCTATTTCTATTAAAAAGATTTTCAAACTCTTTCCAAACACCAGGGAATTCATTTAGAAATTTTTCAATCTTTTGAAATGCAACATCAGAGAAATCTCTTTCAAAACCTCCAATCCTACCCATGTTCGTAGTAAGCCTAGACCCGCAAACTTCTTCATATATTTCATAGGCCAGTTCACGGTATTGCATTACATACAAGAAACCTGTGTAAGCACCGGTATCAACACCAACAATTGAATTGCAAATGAGGTGATCGGTGATACGGGCTATTTCCATGATGATTACACGGAGGTAGTCTACCCTTTTTGGTGTTTTAACACCCAATAATTTTTCGCAAGTAAGATGCCAACCCATGTTGTTGATGGGAGATGAACAATAGTTCAATCGATCGGTCAACGTTGTGATCTGATAAAGAGGCCTGCGTTCGGCAATCTTTTCAAATGCCCGGTGGATATAACCAACAGTTGATTCTGTTTTGATGATTCGCTCACCATCCATTTCCAATATATTTTGGAAAACCCCATGCGTTGCTGGGTGAGTGGGGCCGAGGTTCAACCTGGTGGTCTGTTTTTCGATGGACCCTTGTGGAAGATTTATGTTCAATTGTTCTTGCATAGAATATCTTGAAAAAAGTTTCTTTCTAGTTTATTATCGTCCAAACATTTCATCATCCTTATCAACACGCGTTTGGTCTTCCAACGGAAATTCCTTGCGCATAGGGAAATAATCCATTTCATCAACATTCAAAACCCTTTTCAGGTCAGGATGGCCAACGAAATTGATTCCATAAAAATCATAAGTCTCTCTTTCCATCCAATTTGCACCACTGAATAGACCAGTTGCAGTATAAACATCAGGCTTTTCAATGGGCACATAAATTTTTATTCTCATTCTCACATTATCAACCAGGTTATGCAAATGATACACAACGCATAATTCCTCTCCTTTCCTATCTGGATAGTGAACACCGGTTAAATCAGTTAAGAAGCGAAAGGAAAGCTCATCGTTATCATGCAAGAAAGTAAGCACCTTAAGATTGAAGTCATTTTTAACGGTAACGCTTAGCATGCCGTATGGCTCTTCAGCACTGAGAATTTGATCACCGAACTGTGATCTTAGTTTTTCTATAATTATTTCATTGCTCAATGACATGCGTTTCGTTTTTAGTCTGAATGACTATTTATTCAATTCCATAACTTGACATCAGGGCTTGGTATTTTTCACCATTTCTTCTTCTGAGGCTTTCGTCACCAACCAGGTCCTGAATTTTAAGAAATCCATCGATGATGGCTTCTGGTCTTGGAGGACACCCTGGTACATAAATATCAACAGGTATCACCTGATCAATTCCTTGTAAAACAGAATAGGTATCAAAAATGCCACCGCTTGACGCACAGGCACCTACTGCCATAACCCAACGCGGTTCTGCCATTTGTAGGTATACTTGCCTAACTACTGGGCCCATTTTTTTTGCAATCGTTCCCATCACCATTAAAAGATCGCATTGGCGGGGAGAAAATCCCACACGCTCAGATCCAAAACGAGATAAGTCATAGTGAGAACCCATGGTGGCCATGAATTCGATTCCACAACAAGAAGTAGCAAAAGGCAGAGGCCAGAGAGAATTTTTTCTTGCCAACCCAACCACTTTGTCTAATGAAGTTGCAAAAAATCCTTCGCCCATATGTCCTTCAGGCATTTCTATCTGGTTGATTCCACGATCAGCAGAATCCTTAACATTTAAATTAAACCGAACCGGACGTGCCATAATTATTTTTTATATTAATAACAATTTAAAACCCATTGGGTTTATGATTGAATATTTAATCTTCCCAATGGAGTGCCCCTTTTTTAATGATATATATGAACCCTGCAAGGAAAAATCCTACAAACATCAACACTGCCATAAATCCATCCCAGCCCAATGCCTTAAAGTTGATGGCATAAGGATAGAAGAAGATTACTTCAACATCAAATAAAACAAACAAGATTGCGACAAGAAAATACTTAATGGCCATGGGCTGACGGGCATTCCCGAACTGTTCTATACCACTTTCAAAAACCTGGAGTTTGTCACTTGTCACTCTTTTGGGTCCAGTGAAGTGGGATAGTCCGATCATTACAGCCACAAAAAGAATGGCAAAAATGATCTGTATTCCGATAGGGAAGTAGTTTGCCGGCGTATTGGTTTCCGCGGCTTGTCCGAGAGCTAAAGACTGCAAAAAAAATGTCCTGATCATCGGGCTTTATTTGAAGGCGCAAAGGTATGGAAGGGAGGTGGATTGAAAAAATAAAAAGGGGGTTAACAATCCCCATTTTCAGATCACCTTAGGATGGTTGAGACTGGGGTGGAAATAAAAAACATCCCTTCAGCTTCGCGAGATGGTGATGGGAAAAAACAACCCCGTCCACTTTGAGAGACGGGGTTGGGAATGACGGGGTTGAGAATTAAAATATGCTAAAAAACTACTTTTTGGTAGCCAAGGCTCTATCAATAATATCTCTATTCTTGATGGCATCTTGGTTTGTTGGATCAATTTCAATGATTTTTTCTAGAAAAGATTTTGCGATAGCGAGGTCTTTCTTAACATTCGCATTGTAGCCAGCCATATATCCATAAGCAGTAATTAAGGTGCTCTTGTTTTTTGACTTATCTAATTCTGCAATAGAAATGAACTTTTCGCAATCAGGTACTGCTAATCCTAATTCCATTGTTGAATCAATGACAGAGCGTGAACGGAATGACCAATAATGACCATATACCTCGTTTGGAAACTGGGTTTTATACACTGAGAATATACTATCAGCTAATTGGTATTGTGTTGCCTTGAAGTTTTCAAAACCAGCATTGTAAAGGTCAACTTTGCTGATCTTTGGATTGATGGATAAAATTTTTGTAAGCCACTGTGCAGACTTTACAGTATTACCAGCGCGCTTATAAAAATCAGAAGCCTTTTTTGCGTAATCCAACTTGTTTGCAACCAGTGTATCGGATTCAATTGACATTCCAAAATAATAATCAATTTTGTCAGGAGATAACTTCAGTTTGGCTGCGTTTAATGCAGCTACTATATAGTTATCAGGGTTAACCTGCTCAGGCATTGCTTTTTGGAAGAATGTTTCAAGAAATGAAAATGCATTAACAGAATCGCCCAATTTGTCGAAACTATACCCTTTCAATCGATAAAGTCTTGAATCAGCATTTGCACCTTGAGTTTGTAACAAAGCATCTGCCTTCCTGATTGCATTATTAAAATCACCAGCAGCAAATTGAAGACTGGCCTCTTCGTAATCAAGCGCTGGACCAGCATCTGCATTTAATTTATACTGGTTGAAATACTGTGATGCTTTGTTGACATCTCTCATGAAATAATATACATAGAGGTCATAAATTGCTGGAGAAAAGCTAGGATCATCTGTTATCGCATCATTGAATTTCCCCAAAAAAATATCTTTTTGTTCATTGCCCTGCGTTAGATAAACCTTTCCAATTTTGTATTTAGCTATAGCCAATTTTGGATCTACCAACAATGCGTTTTCATAAGAAGAAACAGCACCGCCGCCATCCATCATCTTTCTATATAGGTCGCCCATGTATACATGCGCCATGGCATCCTTGAAATTTTTTATCAAGGTTGCAGCTTTTATTTTTTCAATGCCATACGCTGGATCGCCAGCCTCTTCAAGATTAGCTTTGCCAATGGCAACTAGCACTGCAATATCTTTTCCCTTGGTTAAGCTGACAGCGGTTTCAAATCGCTGACGAGCGTCATTTACTTTCTTCTCTGCAAGCTCAGCTTGTCCCATTGCAACAAGCAATAATGGGTTACTGCCATTAGCCCCTTCCATTCCCTTTCGCAAGACTTCCTTTGCACCACTGATATCTTTCATTTCAAAAAGAACCTGTGCCATCCAGTAAATAGATTCAGGATTTGTTGGACCTGCAGCCACCACTTTTTCCATGGTACTTTTTGCAGATTGATAACGTTGCTGGAGAAGCAATTTTTTTCCATCCTGAATGGTTTGGGCAGACGAAATGCCAATACCAAAAAACAAAGACAACGAGAAGATCAACATCAATTTATACATCACGGTCATTTTTTAATGATTGTAAAAATATGAAATCACAGATTTATTCAGAAACATTTGCCCTTCTTATTTGTAAATCCATTCTGTCAGGCACAAGGTAACCCCTACGGAAAATAAGTTGGCCTTTTTCGTGTGTTAAGAAATTAACAAATCCTTTACCCAATCCAGCGTAGTTTTCCTTCAAAATATAGTACAAACCTCTGTGAAGAGGATAGCGTCTAGTAGCAATATTGGCTTGATAGGGTCGTACGTAGGGCTTTTCAGGACATTTCGAACACTGCAAGGCTGCAATTCGAACCTTTTCCATGAAACTAAGCTGAATGGAGTCTTCGTGGTTCCCAATCCAACTCACCCCTATGAAACCTATGGCATCAGGGTGGCTAGAAACATAATTAATGACCCCTTCAGAATTGCTGGCAGCAACAACTTTTCCATTCATGGGCTGTCCCCTGAGCACAGAATCGATCATAAAACGAACAGTGCTTGTTGCTTTTACCCCGTCCATTACAAGACTGTATTTATAACCGCTTGTGCCATTGAGCATGGCCCTGATGTCAGCCACAGAGAAGAGTGAATCTTTTGAAGCGTTATTCAAGATCACTGCAACAGCATCGGAAGCAATCCTACCAAAAATCGGTTTGAACTGAAGCGTATCCTGGTAAAACAATGTTTCCTCTGCAGAAAGCCCGCGAGTTGTTATTACCATCCGAATACTATCATTTAACAGGTCTTTCATGCACTCTGCCTCCGGCTTATAGTGTACAATTATTTTTGCTTTGGGATGCTGCGATAAAAATACCTGCAACTGAGAGTCCATGATAGGTGCAAAAGATTCGTCAACACTGATATGAATTATACCGGATGTAAGGGTATCATCACCAGCAATAAATTTTGGTTTTTTTGTCGACTGTGAACATGAAGCAACAATCAAGAAAAGAATGATTCCCAATGCCGATGAAACTCTAAAAGACTTAATCAATTTGAATATGTTCATTGTTTTCTTTTTGAAGCATACCCTTTGTAAAAGCGAAAGGCTCCGTAGCAAATACAAGAAATACCAAATATGGATGACAGAAGAGAATCAAACCCTAAGTCATTACCCATGTATTTGTTGAGCAGAAAAAAAATCCCAGCTCCAAACCAAATAATTCCCATTGCAAAGTCATATATGACCTTGAAGTTTTCTCTTTGCCTGTTCTCCCTGTCGCGAAATGAATTTGTACCCATAATATGAAGTGTTTGCAATGTAAGAAATATGTTCAAATGAGATGAATTTATGATACGTTGATTTTACTTATTTATTTTTTAATAAGATGCCATTATCACATTTTTTCACATTTTAAATGTCTTTAGAGGAATAGAAAAATACTACCCCCTCTTTGTCAATTGATAAAAAAGCTTAACCATTGTATCTTTGTAAAAATTAATGAATGAAAGTCTTAATGGTTTGTTTAGGCAATATATGTAGAAGTCCAATTGCAGAAGGTGTGCTACAAAAAAAATGCAAGGAAGCCGGACTCAATTGGTCTGTTGATAGTGCCGGAACAAACGGATATCACGATGGAGAAAGACCTCATCCCACTTCACAAATGGTATGCAAACTAAATGGTGTAGATATTTCAAATCAACGCTCAAGAACTTTTATTAAACAAGACTTTAATGATTTTGATCTTATCATTCCCATGGCTGAGGATGTGATGAGGGAAATCCAATATATTGCCAGAGAAAAATATGACCAAGAAAAAGTGAAGCTACTGCTCAACTATTCTTTCCCCGGAACAAACCTTGATGTTCCCGACCCCTGGGCAAGATCTGAAGCTGCATTTCACGAGGTATATTCCTTAATTGAGCATGCATGTGAGGTGCTAATTGAAAGCAATACATCCACAAAACAGCCTTAACTTTACAACATGAAGCCAAGCCTTCCGCAAGGAACCAGGGATTTTTCTGCTGCGACACTACGAAAGAGAAATTTTATTTTCGACACCATTCGTTCTGTCTTTGAGCTATATGGATTTGAACCATTGGAAACCCCTTCGATTGAAAATACAGAAACCTTGATGGGTAAATACGGCGATGAGGGGGATAAATTGATTTTCAAAATACTCAACAATGGCCTTGATAATCCTGAGAAAAAAGATACAGCAATAAAAGAATTTGACCTTGTACTGACAGGCAAAACTAGCAAGGGCATCACCGAACGGGCATTGAGATATGATTTAACCATACCCTTCGCCAGGTATGTTTCAATGAATCATGGTCAATTGACATTTCCTTTCAAAAGATATCAGATGCAACCTGTTTGGCGGGCAGACAGACCACAAAAAGGGCGTTATCGGGAATTTTATCAGTGTGATGCTGATGTAGCAGGCAGTACATCGCTTTTGCATGAAACTGAACTTGCCTTGATCTACGCAACAGTATTTCAGAAACTTCGTGTTGCTGTTGAAATAAAAATAAATAACCGCAAAATCTTGTCAGCATTGGCAAACCTCTGTGGCGGTGCAGAAAGGATGATGCAGATTACAATTGCTATTGATAAGTTGGATAAAATTGGCATTGAAAAAGTAAAGGAGGAGCTCCTGTCTAATGGACTGAACAATGAACAAGTTCTAACAGTTGAAAAGTTTATTTCAATAAAAGGGAATAATGATGAAAAGATAGAATCATTGCAAAATATGTTTGGGGCTGATTTAACTGGACAAGAAGGCATCAAAGAATTGAAACAAGTTTTACAATCAGTTAATCATACTTCTAAAGATTGCAATCTAATCATCGATCTTTCACTAGCCAGGGGCCTAAATTATTATACCGGCACCATATTTGAAGTAAAAGCACTTGATGTTCAAATGGGAAGCATTGGTGGCGGTGGTCGATACGATGACCTCACGAGTTTATTTGATCTCAAAGGTATTGCAGGAGTTGGCATTTCATTTGGTGTAGATAGAATATACGACGTAATGGAGGAATTGAAAATTTTTCCAGAAGACATACAAAAGGGAACTAGAGTTTTGTTTTTCAATACAGGAGAAGAAGAATTGAAACACATTATATCAATTGCACAGCAACTAAGAAACCAAGGATTGGCATCAGAAATATTTCATGAAGCCTCTAAGTTTGATAAGCAATTCAAGTATGCTGAAAAAAAATCAATTCCCTATGTCGCTATCATAGGAAGCAGGGAAATAGAACAGGGTACCTGCATGCTGAAAAATTTAAGTACTGGTGAGCAAGAAGAAGTGAAACAAAGTGAATTGCCAAGTAGGTTGAAAAATTAATACCCGTGCCCTTTGGGAGACGGTGATGGAAGAAAAAAGATTACGAGCATTTTCATTAGGAGCCCCACTTTGCCAACTGCTTTAGGGTGGCATCTAAATCTTTTGAAAGTGAAGCAGTAATTAAAATATCCTTACCATCCAATCCCTTGCATTCTACAGATGATGCATGCAATGCCAAGCGCGACAATAATGGACGCTCTTCTTCATCTTTTTTTGAAAGGTTGAATTTTTTTCTTTTTATGGAAGACAACAACAATGGGGTTTCACTGCCATATATTGGATCGCATACCAAGGCATGTCCTGCATTTTGCAAATGGACCCTTATCTGATGTGTTCTCCCTGTTTCAATTTGAAAGCGAACCCAAGTGTAGCCTTTAAAACGTTGTTCAACTTTATAATGCGTTATAGCAGACTTCCCTTTTCTACCAACCCTCATTTTCCCAAGCAGCGTTGGATGAGCCTCAATGGGTTGATCAAAAGTGCCTTCATCTTCTGTTATATTTCCCGTAACAAGACCAAAATATATTTTAGTTAGTGTACGTTGTTCAAATTGCTGATTGAAAAATTTATGAGCAGCCTCATTTCTTGCCAATAAAAGCAGTCCGCTTGTATCGCGATCAATACGGTGTACAATAAAAATAGGCTCCCCTTTCAACTCAAACCATTTTTTTACTGAAGGAAGCTCAGCATCATATCGATCAGGAATAGTAAGCCAACCAGAAGGCTTATTTATTGCGAATAAATCATTGTCCTGATAAATTATTTGAAGAGTTGATTGCACGGGTTGGTTGTTGGTTGTGGGTTATCGGTTTTCAGTTATTGGTTGTTGGTTATCTATTGTTAGTTAGCGTTTGTCGGCTTTTAACCGATAACTGATAACCGACAACTCACAACTATTTACTCTTTTTTATAAACGAGCTGTTCATGAATTTTAGCAAGCGTACTTCCTTCTCATTCAAATACCTCCACTTACTTCTTTCAACATTCTTTTTAGTAAGGTTTGCAAACACCACCCTGTCAAGGTTTTTAACATCATAACCCATGAATTCAAACATACGCCTCACAATATGATTTCGTCCACTATGAATTTCAACACCCACAACAGATTTATCTTTTGTATCAACATAACCCAAGGCATCGGCCTTCACAAAACCATCTTCAAGCTGAAGACCATTCAGCATTCGATCAAAGTCGGCTTTAGCAAATGGCTTATCAAGTTTTGCTTCATATACTTTTCGCACTTCATGAGAAGGGTGTGATAATTTCTGGGTGAGGTCGCCATCATTGGTAAGCAACAATACGCCTGTTGTGTTGCGGTCTAATCTACCAACTGGAAAAACTCTTTCCCCTGTAGCGCCTTTTATCAAATCTAAAACCGTTTTTCTTCCTTGGGGATCCTCAAGCGTGGTGATATAGTCTTTGGGTTTGTTTAGGAGAATATACACAAGATTTTTTTCAGGCACTATTTTTTTACCCATGTAAAAAACAATATCCTCTGGCTTAATCTTGAACCCAGGTTCAATAATTATTTTATCATTAACCTTAACTTTTTCATCTTTTATCAACAGAATCGCATCTCTTCTTGAGCAGATGCCGCAATGGGCAATGTATTTATTTAGCGGCATGGTCTTGTCAACCTTCCTTGCAATCATTGGCATTTTCCCAGCTGACTCAGGAATTGGGGCATGGCCTTTCTCCTTCATGATGGTAAGCGCCTTTCGCTTTTCTGCTTTCTTTACTTCAATGGCGTCAGACCGCTCCTTTTTCCATTTCTTTTTTTCCTGACGAAATTCTTCCTTTACTGCGCTGTTCTTTTTCTTTACTACGAATTTTGAAAAATTGTCTGTCCGTTTCATGATAGTTGATTTGCTGTTTTTCAACAGGATTTATACTCTGTACTTATTAGGTTATTTACTCATTTAGTAATTTATATAATGCCGCTTTAAGGCTGATTAATCGCGTTGGGTTTTTACTCCGTCCTATTTATTAGCCAACTGCCCACATGCTGCATCAATATCCTTTCCCCTGCTTCTGCGTAACCTCGCATTCACCCTGTTTTTTTCAAGGTAATTCATGAATGCTTCTGTTTTTTCTTCAGCAGGTTTTTTAAATCTAGCGAAGTCGATTGGATTATACTCGATAATATTCACGAGGTCTGCAGGTATCTGTCGATAAAGTTTAACGAGGTCTTCTGCATCTTCAAATGAATCATTGAAATTATCAAAGAGGATATATTCCAAGGTGATTTCACTCTTTGTTTGCTTATAAAAATAATTGAGTGCCTCAACCAACGTCTTAAGATCATTCGTTTCATTGATTGGCATGATCTCATTTCGTTTTTTATCTGTTGGGGCGTGCAATGACAATGCCAGCTTGAATCGTACTTGATCATCACCAAGTTGTCGAATCATTTTTGCAACACCTGCTGTTGAAACTGTAATCCTCCTTGGACTCATTGCCAATCCATCTTCAGCTGTGATGCGTTCAATTGCCTTCATCATGTTTCTATAGTTCAATAGGGGCTCTCCCATTCCCATGAAAACAATATTGGTAAGCTTCTTTCCATAATCTTTCATGGCTTGCTGATTAATCAATACCACTTCATCATAAATTTCATCATAGTTTAGGTTACGCTTCTTGTCCATGTATCCAGTGGCACAGAACTTACAACTCAAGCTACAGCCTATTTGTGATGATACGCAAGCAGTTAATCTTTCTACGGTGGGAATCAATACACCTTCAACCTTGTGTCCGTCAAATGTTTTAAAACGTGTTTTGATGGTACCATCTTCGCTTTGTTGGGTGGCATCAGTTGCAAGGGATGTAAAATCAAATTCCTGTTCCAATTTGATTCGAAGATCCTTAGAAAGGTTGGTCATGGATTGAAAATCGAAGGCATGTTTCTGCCAAAGCCATTCCCATACCTGTTGTACCCGAAATTTTTTTTCGCCAATTTTTTCGAAATAAGTGGTAATCTCATCAAGAGATAGGTGTCTGATATTGGGCTTTACCTTCGCGTTCATCCTGCAAAGATACGCTTTGTTCTTTGAAGGCTAAAAGACAGCCAAAATTGCTTAAATCTTACCTTTAAAAACTATTTATTGGGCTGCGGAGTATACCTCAAATAAGGTTTTACAATATTTAACCCTTTGGGGAATTTTTTAACTGCATCTTCCGTGGAAACAGCCGGAACTACAATCACATCCTCACCTTCTTTCCAATCTGCCGGAGTGGCAACACTATATTGTGCAGTTAACTGCAATGAATCAATAACCCTTAACACTTCCACAAAATTTCTTCCAGTAGAAGCAGGGTATGCTATGAAAAGTTTGATTGTTTTATCGGGACCGATTATGAAAAGTGATCGTACGGTAAACGTAGCAGAAGCGTTTGGATGAATCATGTCGTATAGAGTTGCAACATCCCTACTCTCATCAGCAATGATTGGAAACCCAACAGTGCAGTGTTGTGTTTCGTTAATATCATTAATCCATAAATTATGCTTTTCCAATGGATCAACACTCACTGCCAACACTTTTACATTCCTCTTTTTAAACTCATCTTCAAGTTGAGCTGTTCGTCCCAACTCTGTCGTGCATACAGGCGTAAAATCTGCTGGATGTGAAAAAAGAATGCCCCAGCTATCACCAAGGTATTCATGGAAATCAATTTTCCCAATTGTAGTATTTGCCTGGAAATTTGGTGCAATGTCCCCTAATCTAATTGACATAATGATTTATTTATAATACAAAAGAAATAAAATTTTATTACCCTACCAAACTAATAGACTTTATTTATTTTAAAACATATTCTTTCAAAATAAAATGCAATTAAAAATATGAATTCGTTTTTAGTTTTTTCAAATTATCCCTCATTGTTCTTCCCCCTTCCAATTGAACCTTTTCCAAATCGTTTTTTTACGCCATCAAAGGCGGAATAAAGTTTTTCTTTTTTTATTTTGTTATCAAACAAGTCAGTCTGCATAGTCTTTTCAACCAATTCTGAATATCGAACACCTATTAACCTCAGACTTGTTTTTCCGTCATAAAGTTGAATAAACAAATCACGAACCACATTCATCAATTCATCATCGAAGTGGCTGGGATTAATTGATAACTGTTTGGTATAGGTTTTAAAGTCGGGATAGCGAATTTTTACAGCCACACAGCGTGTCATGGTATTCTCCTCTCTAAGCTGATGCCCAAGTTTTTCAGTCATCCTGGAAAGTTCTGCGAGGAGAAAATCGATGTCGCCAGTATTTTCAGAAAAAGTATGTTCAGTTGAAATTGATTTTGACTCATGTGATGTATGGATACTTCCAACATATTCTCCTCTAGACTTTTGCTTTAATACTTCACCATATTTACCGAAATATTGCTCAAGCAATGGCAATGAATATTCTGCGAGGTCTCCAATAGATAAAATGCCCAACGAATTGAGGCTTTTCAATGTATGCTCACCCACGCCGGGAATGGCCGATACAGAAAGTGGGGCTAGAAATTCTCTTTCTTTACCATTGGGAATTTGGAGGTATCCATTTGGTTTGGCGGCATTAGTGGCCATTTTTGCAACCATCTTGTTTGAAGCCAATCCAAATGAAATGGGAAGCTTGGTCGTTTCAATTATTTCATTTCGCAGATCGATGGTCCATTGCAATGGATCAAAAAATCGATCCATCCCAGTTAGATCAATATAAAATTCATCAATGGATGCTTTCTCAAATGCAGGTGCTTTTGCAGCTATGATATCTGTTACCCATTGAGAAAATTTACCATATTGGCCCTTGGTACTTTTCACAACTGTTGCATGTGGACAAAGAGCTATGGCTTTTGCCATTGGCATGGCAGATTGAACCCCGAACTTACGTGCT
>CAMBGO010000044.1 GCA_945866165.1 Chitinophaga pinensis
AACGTTGCTGTTCTCGTACAGTTGCCTCTGAAATCAAGTTTACAATGCTGTCGATTCTCTTTGTAACCACATTTAAATTGAATGGCGCATTGGGTTTTATGAGTTGATTCCATCGTTGCGACAAATAGCACTTAAAAACAGGGTTGTTATACAATTGAAGCCAATACTTTGGACCAACATTATCGCCATTATTAAACTGCCACACATTTGTAAAACTCCTATTCAAGTTCCAAAATTTGAGATCATTTCCATAGGTCAGGTTAAAATCCCAAATTGGACCAGCCCTCAATTTACCCTGTCGATCCTTATGATAATATGTACTGAACTGGTATGCATCAACATTTGATGCAATTTCATTCATTAGCATAAAGTCAACAAAAGTAGGCACATCAATTATTGAGGGAAATCCATTTTCTATTGAGCTGTTATTCCTGCTTGTTGCATCTGCTAGAGCCTGAAACTGGCTTCTAATATAGTTAGCCTGAGATCCAACAATATCGAAGGGATTGGGTTTGTCATAAATAAAGTCAGTGGAATTGCCTAAATGGGTAGGCATACTCCAAGCAATAGGATCACCATTGGGTTTATCAGATTTCACAATATAACCTCCCGTCACTGCCCTTCCTGCATAGTCTGATTGTGTCATTTCAGCAAGGTTGATGCGGTTATCATCCAACTTCAATTTTTCCATTAACACATACAACCCTTTGTAATCGCCATTTACAATCACTTCACAATAGCGTCCCCTTGATGCATATTGTCCTATTTCTCTAGACAGATCATAAGATAGGTAGTCTCTTATTAGAGAAGAGTCGAATGCCAATGAATTTAAAATCCAATCATTCTCTTCGGGCATTCTTAAGAGACTAACATTGTTGTATGTTTTTTCGTCCGACTTATATGTTGTAAGGCTGTATGGCTTTTTATCTAAAAGCTGCGAAGTAGACCCCCTTATTTCAATTCGAATACGGCCATTATAATTTAGCAAGTTAGGGTCTGACTGATCAGAAATATTATTCCGGCTGCCATTGGATCTGAAAATGATTTTCATTGAGCCCAAAATTTTAGGTTCATCGGGTATTTCTTGTGGTTTGCCAGTGTTTGGATTTTTATCAGTTTCTATTATAACGATGGGTAGATTACTGCTTGTAAAATTCTGTGAACGGACATTGAAGGAAAATGAAAACAATAATAAAAGAATATAGATTCGAATCATGGCAGTCAACATTAATCAAAAGCTCTTTCATGAGCAGGGTGTCAAATTACAAAATAAATACTAAAGCTTAGTCATTATTTGAAACATAAATTAACCTACTATTCATCAAAGTTCAGGGAGTAGTATATTTACATTTCAATAAAACAAATTTTAACTCACTTTAATAAGATGAATAACAATAAACTTGAAGTACCGAAGGTTGTTATGGGATTATGGCAGATTGCCGACATGGAGCGCGATGGAGTTAAAGTTGATAAAGAGGAAGCAGCAAAAGCCATGATGAACTATTATGAAAACGGATTCAACACGTTCGATATGGCAGACCACTATGGCTCTGCGGAAGAAATTTCAGGATACTTCAAGAAAAAATATGCACCTGAAAATCTAAAGCTATTTACCAAGTGGGTGCCACAACCTGGAGCAATTGATTCGAAGAAAATTGAGGAGGCAGTTCGAACAGCACAACAAAAATTAAATACCGACTGTATACAACTATTACAATTCCATGCCTGGAACTATTCAGATCCACATTGGCTTGATTGTCTTTTTGGTCTTGATCAACTCAGACAAAAAGGTATGATTGAAAAAATCGGTTTAACCAATTTTGATGAGCCGCATTTAAATATGGTAGTGAAGAGTGGTATTCAGATTTCAAGCAACCAAGTTTGCCATTCCTTGCTAGACCAACGTGCTGCAGGCAAAATGAGTGCAACCTGTTTAGAAAACAACATTGGTTTACTAGCTTTTGGCACCGTTGCCGGAGGATTTTTTTCAGAGAAATGGCTCAATAAACCTGAACCATTACTTGATGGAAGCCTCACTTGGTCGCAGATGAAATACAAGCGATACATTGATGCTTCAGGAGGTTGGGCATGGTTTCAGGAATTACTTCAAACGTTAAAATCAATTGCAGATTCTCATAGAGTTTCAATAGCAACGGTTGCAAGTGCAAGCATCCTATACAATACTGCTGTATCAGCAGTCATTATTGGAGCAAGGCTTGGGAAATCTGAGCACATAGCAGAAAACAGGAATTTATTTACAGTAAAATTAAATGCTGAAGAAATCAATTCCATCAAAACAATACTTGCAAAAGGAATAACAATACCGGGTGATTGCGGCGATGAATACCGAAAGCCCCCCTTTCTAACAGCAAGTGGCGATTTAAGTCATCATTTTAAGGAAATGCCATCACCTTATCCTGTAATTATTGAAAATGATGGAAAGTCGAAAGCCTTATCAGGCACTCCGTGGGAAAGCATGGCAGGTTATAGCCGTGCGGTGAAGAAAGGAAATCATATTTATGTGTCTGGCACAACCGCTACACATGGCAATAAATTGATTGGTGGTTCAGATCCTGCTGCTCAAACACATTTCATCATTGATAAAATAGAAGGTGCCATACAATCACTTGGAGGAAGACTTGAAGATGTGGTTCGAACAAGAATTTTTGTAAAGGACATCACACAATGGGAATCAATCGCAAGGGCTCATGGAAATCGATTTGGAACAATACAACCAGCCAATACGATGGTACAAGCAGATTTGGTAGGAAATGAATACCTGGTAGAAATTGAAGCGGATGCAATTGTGTCTTAGTAGAACTTACAAAGGAAATATTCAATTAGTCTTACAAATAGAGATATGCAGCATTTTATCAGGGACAGGAGAATACGCTTTACATTGAACGCAAACTGAAGTGTCAGGTTTATCAAGAATAGAAAAATAAAATTCTTGCCCTTCAGCAATAGTTTCAGGAAAAGTACAAATACTTCCCAGGGCAAAAACATTCTTGTATTCTACTTTCGTCATGGGATTGATCCATTTGAAATGGATACGATTGGTGTCTATGTTACCGTCAATTAATTGAATTACATAATTCATACAAATTCCTTTAAGCACAAGCTTGCCTTTGAAGCAGTTACCAAATTGATCACTCTCTTTGAGAGATCGATCCTCTAATTGCTCATTTTTCTCACAGGACAAACCCAAGAAGAGAAATATGGCTAAATAGATACAAACTAGCTTTTTTATAAAGAAAGATTTTTCCAAAAATATATCTTTTCTTAATGAAAAAAAATATATTTTTAGCCCCAAAGTAAAGAGTATAAATTAGAAATAAGAAATATTATATTAAGATAGCCTTAATACATATTAACCTGATTACCTATTTTATATGCATTATCAATTTATGTATATTGCGTATGACTGTTTGCTAGATGGCATGGCTGCAACCAATAGTTAAAATAAACTTAAAAACACCATTGAACGTATCTGAGATTATAAAAGAAAGAAAATGTTGAAAAAAATCATTCGGGTATTTATTATTGTCTATTTGATCTTCATGTTGGCTTTACTATTATCCTGGTCTGTTTGGCATGTAAAGGATAACGGAAAGCTGATACCTGAACCTCTTGCCAAATTCGTTATCAATTTTGCATCTTTCCCCAGTAACGTCTACCATACCATTAACCCTACTTCAGTACCATATAATATTTTTGATCCTCGACAAATAACTGATACTACATCACAGGATGGAATAAAACTTTATACAGATAGCTTGAATCTCTCTTCAACTAATTTACTGATATCAACATTTTTATCAAGCAGTGAAATTGAATTCAAATTGATTCATATTCCTGATGGAAAACTGATAAAAAAATGGGGGGGAGCCACAATTGAAGATGGAAGTTTTTTACAGAAAGAAAATACTAACAATAGAACAAATCATCCACTGATGATGATTGATAGTTCAATAATAATTAAAAACACAGACCAAAAAGAATTATTTTCATTATCAAAAGATAAAAAAATCAACTGGGTTAATAAAGATTTAGTATTTCATCATTCAATCGAACAAGAAAATGACTCAACTATATGGATACCTTCAATTGTAGAAAATCCTAGCCATTATAAAATATCCGGATTTAGACACGATGCTATATGTGCAGTTGACCCACGTAATGGGAAAGTGAAATTCATAAAATCAGTAGCAGATATCTTAATTGAAAACGGATATCAAGCATTGCTTGATCTATATTATGAAGATGATGCTATTCACTTAAATGACATACAACCTGCGCTTTATTCCTCAAAATATTGGCAAAAAGGAGATCTGCTTATTTCAATGAGGCATCGCAATACAGTAGCTTTATACAGGCCTTCCACAAATAAAATACTATGGCTTAAAACAGGCCCCTGGCTGGCACAACATGATTGCGATTTCGTTGATGGAAAAACTATCATGGTTTTTGGAAATGATTTTTTAAGACAAAAAGACTCATTGATTAATGGACACAACGATATCTATTTTTACGATTTTGAGAATAACAAAATTACAACACCTTATACCAAGGTAATGAAGCAACTTGAAATAAAAACCAAGGCTGAAGGAAGATGTGACTTGTTATCAAATGGCGACCTATTTATTGATGAGAGCAATAATGGGAAACTATATATCATCAACAAAGACAGTGTGAAAATGATTTACACTGAACGCTACGATAAAAATCATATTAAAATGTTTAATTGGGTTAGACCCATCTTGAATTAACGAAAAAACTAATGAACAGATTAAACAGGATTGTTTTCAACGGTTTTGGATCTCAAAGAAAATTTTAATATGAAAAATAAGCTGATTAAAATTTTTATTAGAGTTTACTTAGTACTCATGTTCACAATGCTAATAGCTTGGTCAGTCTGGCATGTCATGTATAATGGAAAATTATTCCCAGAATCCATTTCAAAAGGCATTATTACATTTGCGTCCCTCCCAAGTAATATTTACCATACCTTAAACCCTACTTCGGCACCATATAATATTTTTGATCGTCGTCAAATTACAGATAATTCATCAAAAGATGGAGCAACCCTTTTTTCAGATACCAACAATTTTGCTTCGAATCTATATTTAATATCTACTTTTAAAACTGCGAATCAAGTTGAAATTAAATTAATGAATTTACCTAAAGGAAATTTATTTAAAACCTGGAGATTAGACCAGGATGAAAGAATTAAAAAATTTTATGATCCAACATCAATAACCAGACCATACCATCCATTGATGTTGAAAGACAGCTCACTTGTACTAAATTTGGAATTTGAATTTGGACTCATCTGCATAGACAAAAGCAATCAGATGAAATGGATTGATACAAATTTCTGGTTTCATCATTCGATTGAACTTGAAAATGATAGCACAATTTGGACATCTTCAAGGTTAAAGGATTTGAATATTTACAAAACGAAAGGATTTATAAATGATGCCATTTGTTCAATAGACCCAAGAAATGGAAAAATAAAATTCAATAAATCTGTTGCAGATATTTTGGTTGAGAATGGATATGAATATCTACTCAATCTTGGCTATGAAGACGATGGTATACACCTGAATGATGTTCAACCTGCTATATATTCATCAAATTATTGGCAAAAAGGAGACCTCCTTCTGTCATTAAGGCATAAAAACCCCATCGCACTATACAGGCCATCAACCAATAAAATAATTTGGCTAAGAAGTGGACCCTGGATAGCACAACACGACTGTGACTTTGTAGACGGGAAAATAATTATGGTTTTTGGGAATGACATCATCAGACAAAAAACTGATACACTCATTAACGGCCATAATGATATCTATTTTTATGATTTTGAAAAGAACGAAATTTCAAAACCTTATACCAAGGTAATGAAGCAACTTGGAATAAAAACAAAAACACAGGGAAGATGCGATTTATTGAAAAATGGAGACCTTTTCATTGATGAGTCGGAAAATGGTAAATTGTATATACTAAATAAGGATAGTGTAAAAATGATATATACAGAACGTTACGATAAAAATCACATTAAAATGTTCAATTGGGTTAGACCCATCTTAAATTAAAAAAAATGAAATTACTTTATTTAGGTCCTAGTTTAGGTGGAGGAATTTTAGCTTTAATTATTGGATTTATTGTTTCCACATTACTATTCATTATTGCAATATTTCTCAAGCCAATAAAACTTTTAATCAAATTAATCAAGGGTAAAAAGAAATGATATACTATATTCTTTTGTTTGTGGTTTCATTTCTAATTGGGATTCTTTTCTTGATGATAAAAATAAAAGAGGACGTCAAAAAAATATTATCAAGCTACGCAAATAGCTCAAAGCTAATGCTCGACCTAAACAAAGATGAAGATCTTCAACAAGAGGCTATATTCAAAGAACTTAAAATTCAATTTATATTGCTGCTTACATTACTCGGGAAGATTTTACTTATCCTAACACCGCTGATGTTACTCATTCTATATACGTCGTTTATAGGAAAGTCGTTATCAAGTTTATTTGATTTACCCGCTGCTTTAATTTCGTTGGCCGCTTTAGGGCTCGTATACGCTTATAAACACTATGCAAAATCCAAATAGCCATAACAGCTTAGATAGAATGCTCCATGATTTCTATCTGGGAAATACATCATTAGCCGAATTGAGCTATGATGTTGAAAGCATGTTTTTTAAAAATTCTCCACTACCTAGGGAAAATATATTCATTACAGGACTTGCTAGATCAGGTACAACCAGCATATTCAATTATTTATATGAATCTGATGAATATGCCAGCCTTTTGTATTCAGACATGCCTTTCCTGCTTATGCCAAATCTATGGGATAAACTACATACAAAAAAAACACTGCCTAAGACTGAACGATTTCATGGGGATAATATTCTTGTTGGAAATGATAGTCCGGAGGCTCTAGATGAATTTTTCTGGAAAGTATTTCTTGGTAATTCTTATATTAAAGATGATTTCTTGGAGCTGAATAATATCACAGATAATGTACTAGAAAAATACGAAGAATATATTTCATTAATATGCCGCGCCAGAGGCAAGAGTAAATATTTGTCGAAGAATAACAATAGCATACTAAGGTTACCGCATTTACTAAAAATGAATTCGCCTTCAAAAGTAATATTGCTATACAGAAATCCAATAGAGCACGCTTCAAGTTTAATGAAATTGCATCTGCGTTTTTCTGACCATCAGAAAAAAGATAAATTTACCCTGCGTTATTTCAATTATCTCGGTCATCATGAATTTGGACTAAACCAAAAACCCTTTCTATTAGACCAACCAATAGGCTCATCAATTTTAACACATGAAAAAACATCCCTAGATTTTTGGTTACACTCTTGGGTCAATTATTATAACTATATACTAAATAATTTTTCAGATAACATCACCCTGATTTCATTTGAAGACGTTTGCTCCTATCCTGAAAAACCATATTCCTATTTGAAGGAATTATTAAAAATTGTTGATTACAAAAAAATACCGCTCCCCTATAGTGCACCTAATTACAATGATAAAAAAGAATTTTCAAAAATATTAAACGAAGAAGCAAGCAAAATCTACAATGATCTCAATAAGAAAAGACTATATATTTAAAATAACTTTGTATTTACATGGTACACATAAAAAGACATATCGCTAAAACAGTTTCCTACCGAATCATGGGTTCCCTTACTACGGTTGGAATTAGCTATGTACTAACAAAAAATATTGAAATTTCATCTTTGCTTGGCTTTTCTGAAATAATGATCAAGCCAGTGATTTACTTTTTTCACGAACGCCTTTGGTATAAATGGATCAAATTTGGAATTAAAAAAGACAATTGAATGCAACCAGATTACCGTTTCAATTACTCACTGGATACAACTCAAAAAGCAAATAAGCTTGGTCAAAAACCGCTGCTGATCTGGATCACTGGTCTTTCAGCAAGTGGGAAATCAACCCTGGCCAATGAACTTGATTTGCTCTTTTTCAACAATGGCTATAAATCAGTTGTGCTAGATGGTGATACATTAAGAAAAGGCACCAACAGTGATTTAGGGTTCGCCGAAACTGATCGCACAGAAAATATCAGAAGAACTGCTGAGATATCAAAACTTTTTCTTCAATCAGGTATGATTGTTTTAGCTCCATTGATATCCCCGAATAAGATTGATAGGGAAATGGTAAAAAACATTGTGGGTGAAGAGTATTTTTTTATGGTATTTCTTGATATCGATATCAAAATTTGTGAAAGCAGGGATCCAAAAGGACTATATGCTAAGGCAAGAAGGGGTGAAATACAGGATTTCACTGGTATTCACCAGCAATATGAAAAACCAATAGATGCAAATCTTACTTTTAAAGATGACTTCAACATATCTGATGCAGCGATGACCATATTTAATGAATACAAGCGTTTACTCTAAATCATCCTCACCATGAATTATCTTGATCAACTTGAAGCAGAATCGATATACATAATTAGAGAGGCATATGGTCAATTTAATAAGCCAGTCATTCTTTTTTCAGGTGGCAAGGATTCCATCTTAGTCACACACCTTGCAATGAAAGCATTCCTTCCTGGAAAACTTTCTCTCCCAGTTATGCATATTGACACAGGCCACAACTTTCCAGAAACGATTGAATTCAGAGATGATTTTATCAATAAATATCAATTGAATTTGATAGTGGGATCAGTTCAAGAATCAATTGACCAAAATAAGGCCAAAGAAAGTGCAGGTAAAAGCAACTCAAGAAACAGAATTCAATCCATTACCCTTCTAGATACAATTGAAAAACACAAAATAGATTGTGCGCTTGGTGGTGGCAGACGTGATGAGGAAAAAGCAAGGGCAAAAGAAAGATTTTTTTCACATCGGGATGCTTTTGGGCAATGGAATCCACGTGGACAAAGACCTGAAATATGGAACTTGTACAATGGAAGATATAATGAAGGCGAGCATTTCAGGGTATTCCCAATAAGCAATTGGACAGAGCTTGATGTTTGGAGATATATAAAAAGAGAGAATATTCAACTACCATCACTTTATTTTAGTCATGAAAGGGAGGTGATATTCAGAGATAATAGCTGGATTCCTGTATCTGAATTTATTAGGATTTCAGAAGATGAAAAAATTATAAAGAAAACAATCAGATTCAGGACCCTCGGCGATATTACCATTACTGGTGGAATTGAATCAACAGCATCCACCATAGATGAAATTATAACAGAATTAGCTGAATTTAAGCGGGGCGAAAGAGGAAACCGTTCGGACGATAAGACATCTGATAATTCAATGGAAGACAGAAAAAAAGAGGGATATTTTTAAATAAACTGAATGGAACTCATTAGAATTTCTACCGCAGGCAGTGTTGATGATGGGAAAAGCACCCTCATAGGAAGATTGCTATTTGATTCACATGCATTGCTTGAGGACCAGATTGAAAATATTCTTAAAGCAAGCAAGAAAAAGAATTTCGAAGGAATTGATTATTCCCTATTCACAGATGGATTGCGTGATGAACGCACACAAGGAATCACTATTGATGTTGCTCACCTTTATTTTTCTTCCCCTTACCACAAATACATCATCGCAGATACACCAGGTCATGTTCAGTATACCAGAAATATGATAACGGGTATGTCTAATGCAGACATTGCACTCATATTAATTGATATTAAGAAAGGGTTGAATGAACAGGTAAAGAGACATATTTTTATTGCACACCTGTTGAAAATTCCTAAATTAATTTTTTGTGTCAATAAAATGGATTTGGCTTCTTATCAAGAAGAATCATTTTTGAAAATAGTTAAAGAATTCAATTTGATGAATAATTTACTTGATCTTAGAGAATTCACTTTTATTCCAATTTCTGCTACAAACGGTGCTAATGTGGTTTCCATATCGAGCAAAATGCCCTGGTATAAAGGAAAATCGATTATACAAGAAATTGATGAATTTGAAATAGTTGAAACCAATAAGAATATCTCAAAAAGAATGCCAATACAATGCGTGATCAACTCACCAATTGGCGAGGCAACTTACAGGGGTTATGCAGGAATGCTAACAAGTGGCAGTTTCAAGGTTGGAGAAGAAATCATTGTATTGCCTACTGCTATAAAAGCAACTATAAAATCAATCATACAAAACGGTATAAATATACAAGAGGCTGAAACAGGCAGCTCAATTGCAATTGAACTTGATCGCGAAATAGACATATCAAGAGGCGATATGATTGCTGGCATAACATTACTTCCCATCAATTCAAACGAAATTACTACTACAATTTGCTGGATGCATGAACAGCCATTAAGCATATTAAAAAAATATATTCTAAAAATTGGAACAAAAGAAACACAATGCATTGTTAGCAACATCATTTCAAAATACAATAACGATTTTGATCAAATTATTCTAGCGCCCAAAGAAGCAGGAATGAATGAGATTGCAACAATTAGTATTAAAACAGCAAATCCTATTCATTTTGACAAGTATGTTAGCAACAAAAATACCGGAAGATTTATTCTGATCGATCCAGTCAGCAATGATACAGTTGCTGCAGGTATTATTGAATGATGAATAGATTTAAATGAATCGCTTTAATTCAATCAGCTTTGTCGGAATTGGATTCAAATTCCATGAAGAATGAATTGCCATTGCCGCCCCTAGTGCTGAAGCCTGTGATACAACTGATGAATATACCTCAATTTCTGGATATCGTTTAGCAAGCATGTTCATAAATACTACATTCTTTCCAAAACCTCCATCTACAAATATTTTCTTAACAGGGGCACCATGTAAAACCAAATTACTGCTGATAACCTGTAACTCAACAAGATTTAAGATCAATGAATGATAGGCCGATTCATAATTCGAAAATTGATTGAGGTCAACTTTTGAAAAAGAAAATTCAATGCTTGGTTCATTATCAGGAGTAATTTCTTTTGAACTAAACACACCCTTCAATGAATCATATTGCACAGACTTAAAGTAGTCGTTGGGCTTTTTGAAAAACTCCGATAGTCGCTTGACCTGTATTTCATGCTCATTACCTGCAAATAACCGTGAAGATTTTACCGGTTTCCCCTGGTAGGTCATATAGCACAATACATCTTGCTTAAATTCAGCCATCGGTATAGGTTGATCATTAAAGGCATTCATACTGATACACCATGTGCCAGTGGAGATCAATAAAAAAGGTTCTGAAAACGAACTCAGATAAGGAATCAACGCTGCTGAACTATCATGAAGACCAACACCTACTGGAATATTATCAGAAAAGAAACCGGCAACCTCATTCCCATTTTTAATGGGCGCTAGTTTATGGTGTATGAATTCCGATTGAACCCATGAATGATAAGCTTGCTGACCAAAGTTCCACAACATGGTATGACATCCTATACTCGTCATGTTGCTAAAATGCTTTTTTGTCAAAATGTAACTCAAATACTCGGGTAAATGCAACGCATATTCTATGTTATCAAATTTACTTGGAAACAGATGTTTAAGTCTGTACAACTGAAGGCCCGAATTCAAATTACCCAACATAGGTGAACATGTTTCCATTGAAATCTTTTCTTCGTTTCCATACCTTTCAAAAAAATCATTTTTAAAATCAGTCGGATATGGCTTTAAGTAATTATACAATGGGAAAACTGGATTACCTGCCAAATCTAAACATACAAGACTTGCTCCATATCCGGAAAAATGAATAGCCCGAATATCATAATTATCAGCTTGAAGCAGTTTATTTACTGATGTGAAAACCCAATTAGTAAGTTCATGAAGGTTTTCAGTAGGAAAATTATCTTCGTCAAAAATTTCTTCAAAATGAGACGACTCTTCAAATACCAATTGATATTGTTGATTGAATAACAAGACTTTTTTATTTGTCTTGCCAACATCTAAAATCAGTATTACTGGTTCTTTATTCATTATAAACCGGTAGCCTTTGTGTTTGAACCTCTTTCTTCCATTAATTTTTTTCTAATAGAATTAGATCTATACAATCCCAATGGATTAATTGCACCTCCTGAAACTAACCTCGCTTCAGCTACTATGGGGCGCACATCAGTTCTATAGGCTTCCTGTAAAATTTCCTGAGCACGTACTACATCATTTTGCTCTTGTGCTTCAGTGAGACTTTTTCTGTCGACCAACAATGCTTGTGCATACGATATCATGATGGCTTCTACCGATTGAAGCAGGTCTTCCAAAGGATCTTTTACATTGTGACTAGCATCAATCATCCAGCCTAAATCACTGGCATGAATCATATTTTGCGCATCCATCCCCTCAACAAGTTCATTAAAGATTAGAAATAATTGATACGGCTTCATACTTCCTACCGTCAGATCGTCATCGCCATATTTACTATCATTAAAATGAAAGCCTCCCAATTTTTGTTCCATCAACAACAATGAAACGATCTGTTCAATATTTGCATTTGGTAAATGATGCCCAAGGTCAACTAAAGTATATGCCTTAGAACCTAGTTTATTGGCATAGAGCAATGATTGTCCCCAATCACCTACAGTAGTTGAATAAAAATTAGGTTCATATGCCTTGTACTCAACAAACATTTTCCAATCATTTGGAAGTGCCGCATAAATTTCCCTTAAGCCCTCAAGGGTATGTTGAAATGCCTTTCGAAAATTAAGCTGGCCCGGAAAACAGCTTCCATCACTCAGCCAAACGGTAATTGACTTCGAACCCAATGCTACCCCATGATTAATAACTTCTATGTTATGATTAATCGCTTGTTGCCTTACTGATTTGTCTACATGCTGAAGTGAACCAAATTTATAGCTGAGTTGTTGATTTGGCTGATCTTGAAATGTATTTGAATTAACTGCATCAAATTTAATATTCAATTCACTCGCAAGTTCTTTCGTAGCTAGGTGATCTTGTGGTATATCCCAAGGAATGTGCAAAGATATTGCTCCACTAGATTGATTAAGCCGATGCAACAACGCCACATCATGCATTTTTTCTTCCAGTGTACTTGGTTCTCCGACACCAGAAAATCTCGCGAACCTCGTACCACCTGTTCCCAGCGCCCAACTTGGGATAGCAACATTAAAGTCAACTAATTTTTTTATTATAGAATCAACATGTGGCAACCGTGAACTGATGAAATCAAAATTTGATTGATGATTTTTTAGTAATGGCTGATTGTGACTTTCAATAATATCTTGATTTAATTTCATATCAAGGAAGATAAAATACGTTTTCGAGTGGAATGGAAACAGGCGAATTATCTGGATTTGTTTCCATGATATCTTTCATATGGGCCCACCATTTCTTCATTATAGGCTGTTGAGGCAATAGGTCAAGTAGCATTTCACTTTCAACTTTCATGACACCAAATAAACTCCCAGTTTCTCTGTTCAAATAAATATGATAATCATTGATTCCTGATTCTTTTAATAGATCAATAAGTTCGGGCCAAATCTGATCGTGCCTCTTCTGATATTCAGCCTCATTTCCTTTGATGAGTTTCATTTCAAATGCGATCTTTTTCATGGTATTCACATATGAATTACGTTAACGAACAAATGAAGTTGCAATGCCACCATCAACATTGATGGTATTTCCAGTTGACTTATTCAATAATCCACTAACATATGCAAAACATGCATTGGCAATATCTTCAGGAAGAATGATTTCATTTAAAAGTGTTCTGCCTGCATAG
>CAMBGO010000045.1 GCA_945866165.1 Chitinophaga pinensis
CAAAGGAAGGCTGTTGCTTTTCTTCCCTGGTGAATACGATAAAAACCAATACCGACTACTCGATGCCAGAGATGGTTGGAATTATTTAGCTAGACCGATAACCGCATAACTCAATAAAATGAAGAACAAAGAAATATTTACCCTCAACCCAGATGACAATAACCTTGTCAATGATGGAGTGGTTGAAATTAATACAGCAAAAGACGACAAAGGGCTTGCCATTATTCGACACGAACTAAAAACCTTTGTATGTGAGGGTGAATACCAAAATGGTATTCAACGCATCCTTCAGACCTATCTAAAACATATTGAGGAACCTAAACAACCAGCAGTTTGGGTTAGCGGTTTTTTTGGAAGTGGTAAATCGCATTTGGTTAAAATGCTTGGTTACCTGTGGGAGGACTTCAAATTCCCAAATGGAGATACAGCCAAAGAAATAAAGACCTTACCACCAGACGTAAATGATCTGTTTATTGAGCTTGAGAGAAAGCAGCAAATAAACGGAAGCCTCTCGGTTTCTGGTACGTTAAAAGACTTCCCTTCTGCGGATATACGGTATTCTTTCCTACAACTTTTTTTGAACGCTTTGGAATTACCTCAGCAATACCATCACTTCAAATTTATATACTGGGCTAAGCAGGAAGGCATTTTTGATCAGCTTAAAACCTTAGTGGAAGCTCAAGGCAAGGATTTCAAAAAGGAATACGAAAATCTATTTGTTTCATCAACCATTGCTAAATCCATTTTGGAGCTTTTGCCAGGTTTTGCAGATAATGAAGCCAAGGTAAAAGAAAACTTCAAGGTCAACTTTAAACGAATTGATAGTATTAACAGGGATCAGTTTTTAAGCACCATCAAAACTGAAATACTACCAATGTTTTATGGAGATAAAATCCCAATGACATTAATTGTATTGGATGAGGTACAACAGTTTATTGGCTCAGATGGCGACAAGAGTATAGATGTTCAAAACCTTGCTCAAGACATTTGCAGCAATTTTGAAGGCAAGTTCCTGCTGATTGGTACTGGTCAAAATGCATTGTCGGAAACAAGCCTTTTGCAGCGCTTGCAAGATCGTTTTACTGTGAAGGTTTCCCTGTCTGATGCAGATGTTGAGACAGTAACCCGCAAAACAGTACTTGAGAAAAAACCGACAACCATAAGTTTGATCGATAAAAAACTGGATGGTTCGTTGGGTGAGATCTCCAGAAACCTATCTGGAACCGACTTTGGTTATGTTACTTCTGATAAAGCAACATTGGTGGCGGATTATCCGATACTTCCATCCACCAGAAAGTTTTGGAAGAAAATCCTTCAAGTGATTGATACGGCTGGAACATCTGGTCAATTGAGAAGTCAATTGCGCATCGTAGATGAAAGCATTAAAAAAGTATCCGACAAAGACCTCGGTTATATCGTTCCTGCTGACTTGATATTTGAACAAAAGCAATCCCAGTTATTGCAAAACGCCTTGTTGTTAAATGAAACCAACAATCTGATTGTTGGAAGGAAATCACAACCTGGTGATAGTGCCTTGGAAGGAAGAATACTCAGTGTGGTTTTCTTGATTGACCAATTACCAAAGGATACTTCAGGTAAGCGACTTAAATCTGATGAAAACACAATTGCAGAACTATTACTCGACAACTTAAATGAACCTTCTGATAAATTCCGTACAAAAATCAAGGAGCTTATTCAGAAACTGGCTGATGAAAAGATACTGATGCCTGTTGGTGATGAGTTCAAGCTCCAAACAAAAGTGGGACAAGAATGGGAGCAAGAATACACGGTACAAGCCCAGAAAATTGGTGGATCGGGAGATGACCTTATTCAGAATTTGCGTAAGGAGAAGTTGGTTAGTTTCTTTAAAGAAAAGACCCGAACAGTAAACATTACCCAAGGTACTTCAAAGCAAAACAGAGAGTTTGAATTGTGGGATAAATCCACCAAGCCGAGCACAGAGCAAAAGCTGAACCTATGGATTCGTGATGGTTGGTACGAGAGTGAAAGTACTGTAATGGACGAAATTAGGGCAGCAGGAAGTGATACTCCTTTATCTTATGTGTTTGTAAAGAGGTTCAGAGATCCAGAATTACGCTCGGAGATCATTAAGTTCCTTGCTGCTGGATATACCATAGATAACATGGGCTTACCCTCAAGCCCTGAAGCTGAGCAAGCCAGAAAGAGCATGGAAACCCGAAAAGGCCTTGCCAAGGTGGCTATCGATGAGATAATTGAGCGGATATGTCTGGAAGCCAACGTGCTATTGGCTGGGGGCAATTTGGTTCAAAAGGGAAATATCCGTGAAAACATAGATGCAGCGCTCCACAGCATTGCAGACAGGCAATTCCCAGAGTTTAAAGCAAAAGCAGACTACACCAACTGGGGACAAGCCTTAAATAAGGCTATTGCAACCAATCCCGATGCATTGAACTCCATAGGTTATACGGGTGATGTGGTGGCACATCCTGTGGCTGCTGAAATTCTACGCTTTATCGGTAATGGAACCAAACAAGGTAAGGAAATCAGAGGCACGTTCATGAAGTCACCATACGGGTGGAGCCAGGATGCTATTGATACCATCCTGATTATGCTGAAGAATACCCAGCATATTTCATGTGATGAACCTTCATTGATAGTTGCTAAAATAAACAATGCAACCTTCAAGAAAGAAGTACATATTCTCTCTGCTAAGGATAAAATTGCCATTAAGAGTTTATTCCAAAAGGCTGGAATATCCTGCCCTTCCAATCAAGATCTTTTCCCTTTCTCTAACACCTATCTAGAGCAATTAAAAGAATTAGCCCAGAATGTAAGTGGTGATGCACCCAAGCCAGAACCCATCAACATCAGTTTTATTAAAGACATTGAAAATAAGCAGGGGAATGAAAGGCTTTTGGAGATTTTGGAGCAACAATCAACACTTCAATCCTCTTTTGATGAATGGACAGCCAAAGCAAAGCTGGTTGATAAAAGAATTCCGCTATGGCACTTATTGAGTGAGTTGGCAAGCCATGCTCCTGACCATGCTGACTTCGAACAATTAAAAGAAGAAATACAAGCCATCAAGGATAACCGATTGCTGCTTCAGGAGCCTGATTTGATTCAGCCTAAGCTGGATGAGATTACGGAAGAACTTAAAATCCGATTAAATCAGCTCAAGGAACGATACATTAAGCTGTACGATGATAAAATGAATGTGCTTCAGCAGGATGAATACTTTAGCAAATTGAGGCCCGACCAGAAGCACCGTATTTTGGCTAACAATCAACTGCTGTTCAAACCAGAGATTAAGCCATTGGATGCCGCTGGACTCCTTAATCTTTTACAGAAAGCATCTTTATATACCTGGGATACAAAAATTGCCGCACTGCCAGGTCAATATCAAGCAGCAAGGGAGGAAGCAATAGCCTTGCTTGCACCCCAAGCTACCAATTATAGCTTGCCCAAAACTACCATTTCCAATCAGCAGGATATTGAAAACTATATCGCAGAGCTGAAATCTGAACTGGAAGAACTATTAAAAACATCTAGCTCCATCATACTGAAATAATGGCGGTACTAACTCCACAACAACGAAACACCCTTGAAACTGCGGTTAAACAGGCTCGAAAAATAGCCGAGGTTGGTGCATTTAACGCACTGAAGGCAATGGCGGTGAACCATCCTGAGCCATTCACTCACATGTCAGCCGAGCAGCGCACATTAAGAAACAGCTTGCGTAGCAAAGCACGTTTGCTGGGAGATGAATTACCCGCCAATGGGGCGCAGCGTATCGACAACCTTTCGTATGAATTGGCTTACGAAACCTGGCACAAGATGTTGTTTGCCAAATTTCTGGAAGCCAACGATTTGTTGATACACACTGTTTCAGGAGTAGCCGTTTCGATGGAAGATTGTGAGGAGTTAGCCTCAGATGAAGGGTATTTGAACAAATGGGATGCAGCGGCCAATTATGCCTCCAAAATGCTCCCCGCCATCTTTAGAACAGATGATCCACTGATTCAAGTGACGTATGCCACAGACGAGCGCATTAAGCTGGAGGAGATTATCGATGGGTTAGAACGTGAAATATTTGTTGCGGACGATGCATTGGGTTGGGTATACCAGTTCTGGCAGAGTGAAGCGAAGGCTGTAATCAATGCAAGTGGTGATAAAATTGATGGAGCGAAATTGCCGGCTGTTACCCAATTGTTTACTGAGCCATACATGGTTCATTTTTTAATTGACAATACCCTGGGGGCTTGGTGGGTAAGCCGCAATCCTGGTATAAAACCACCTGTAAAATTTGAGTACTTACGATTATTAGATGATGGTTTTCCTGCGGCTGGACAGTTTGAGGGATGGCCCAATAAAACAGCTGAGGTAACTTCTTTAGACCCCTGCATGGGTTCAGGGCATTTTGTTGCTTCTTTATTTCCTGTATTTGCTGAATTGCGAATGCACGAAGAAGGACTAAGTAAAGAAGATGCAACAGATAAAGTAATTACGGAAAACTTGCATGGCTTAGAATTGGATGCAAGATGTACACAGATTTCAGCATTTAATTTGGCACTTACCGCGTGGAAGTTTTGTGGACATTATAAAGAATTGCCCGAAATGAATTTGGCTTGTAGTGGCGTTGCACCAAAAGGAAAGGTGGAAGATTGGGTGAAGCTGGTAGGTAAGGTTGAGAGAGCAGATGATAAAGCTAGAATGGAAAATGGCATGAAGATGCTCTATGAACATTTTCAATTAGCACCCGAACTTGGGAGCTTACTCGATCCTACGACCATTAAAGCCGATGCCTTTACAGCAAGCTTCAAAGAGATTCAGCCTGTACTTAAAAAAGCATTAGAAAATGAAGCTGATAATGAACAGTTAGAAAGAGGTGTTATGGCCGCTGGTATTGCTAAGGCAGGTCAATTATTAGGGAAAAAGTTTACCTATATAATAACAAATGTACCCTATTTAGCAAGGGGTAAACAAGCTGAATCTCTCATTAAATTTAGTGACAGTAATTATATAGAGGCAAAGAGTGACTTGGCTACTATTTTTTTAGATAAGATGTTTAAATCTTCGAAAGTAAATGGCATAGTTACTTGTGTAATTCCAGTTTATTGGCTGTATTTAACTTCTTATAAAAAACTTCGGGAAAGACTTTTAAAAAATTACACATTCAATTTTATCGCGAAATTAGGTTCAGGAGCATTCAGTCAAATAACAGGGGAAGTTGTACAAGTTATTTTAATTTCTATTTCAAATATCAAATCAAATGACGAATCAAATATATTAACTCTAGATGCTTCCCAGCTTCAAAATGTTTCTGCTAAATCTGAGGCACTTATTAATAAAGAAATTGATTTAATTAATCAGAATAAACAAAATGAAAACCCCGACAATTCAATAATTATTAGTGATTCAAATTCTGGAAAATTTTTAAGCTTATTTGCTCATGCTTACCAAGGAATTTCACCAGCAGACCTTAATAGATTTGAAATTTATATTTGGGAAATAAATCAGACTAATGATGCGAATTTTAATTATTGGCAAACTGAACCAGTAAGTGATTCCATTTATAATGGGTTTAATAGTTTACTAAAATACAATCAACTTATAAAATCAGGTTGTGGAACTATTCGTGGAGAAAATGCTTGGGGGAAACTTGGGGTTTCAATAAGAAAAGCCGGTGTAAATTATTCATCTATTTTTTTAGGAAAAATATTTAACACAAACATGGCAGTATTAATGCCAAATGATAAAATAAATTTATTGCCAATATTTTTATTTATTAATTCTAGTGAGTTCAAAAGAAAAGTTCGTGAAATAGATACAAAAATAGGAATAACTGAGGCTAATATAACCAAAGTGAAATTTGATTTAGAATATTGGCAAAAAGTCGCAGCTGAAAAATATCCCGATGGGTTACCTAAGCCATACAGTGATGACCCAACCCAATGGCTCTTTCATGGTCATCCAATAAAAACAGATAAACCTTTGCAAGTTGCAATTGCTAGATTACTTGGCTATCGCTGGCCTGCTGAAAGTGATGCTGAAATGGATCTAGCAGACGAAGCCAAAACATTAATTGAAGCAGTAAAAGCATTCGACCATTTAAGTGATGATGACGGTATTTTTTGTATTCCTTCTGTAAAGGCAGAACAAGCAGGTGCTGACAGGGTAAGAACATTTTTACAAGCCGTGTTTGCAGGAGAATGGAACAACAATACCATTGCCGATTTATTAGACAAAGAAGGAGCAACTTCATCTAACCTTGAAGATTATTTACGCAAAGAGTTTTTTGTTCAGCATTGTAAAGTATTTCAAAACCGACCATTTATTTGGCACATTTGGGATGGCAGAAATGATGGGTTTTCAGCTTTGGTAAACTATCATACACTAGACAAGGAAAATCTGTCAAAACTTATTTATACCTACTTGGGTGATTGGATTCGTATGTGTGAATCCAAAAAGAAAAACGAAGAAAGTGGCGCAGAAGGCCTTTTGAGTGCAGCACTGAAATTAAAAGAGAAACTGGAAGCCATACTTCATGGTGAAGCGCCTTATGACATTTTTGTTCGCTGGAAACCACTTGAGCAACAACCCATCGGCTGGGAACCCGATTTGAATGATGGAGTGAGGTTGAATATCCGTCCTTTTGTCGAGGCAGGTGTGCTCCGAAACAAGTTCAATTTAAAATGGGGCGTTGACCGAGGCAAAAACCCTCCAGGAAGCCCTTGGGGTGAAATTAGAGACAATGACAAACACTTAACCTTGGCCGAGAAAAGAGAGGCAAGGGAGAACAAGAAATAAGGCATAATGGCAAACAGCATATTCGATAAAGTAATACAGGCACTTAAACAGGCTGAAAACCATAATAGTAATTTGATGGTGCGGCCTGAGGTCATTCTGTGGCCAGACCCTGAAAACCAATGGGAAGATGTTATTGGGATTCTTCAGCAGAACCTACCTCAGTTACTCATTTATGGTGAATACGATCCATCCTCAAAGCGAGGGCCTTCAATTTGGTTAAAATGTATGGTAGCCAAACTACTTCCAGAAGCTGATTGGGAGTCTGGAACTATTCCAATTATCTACCTGCCTGGAGTAGCCAAAAGTGACCTTCGTAATGTGGAAGAAGCTGGATTGTTTTTTCAACCTTTAATCGAATACCAGCATACAGGTGTTCTTTTCCTTCAAGAAAACGGTAGAGAATGGTCAATAATGGCCTTTTTAGAGAATCCAGTGAACGGACTGGGAGTAAAAACAACGAAAGACGCAGCTACGAAAGACGCTCTTAAAAAAGCATTACCGACCATTTTTCAAGATTCAGATGTATTACAAGGAAAGACTCTTGTTGATGCGGAATACCTTAATAACCTCCTATTCCCAGATCTAATTCCAAACATCCTGAAATGGATGTGCAAGGGAGATGGATTTCTTTCCCAGATGGAAAAGGGTAAAAGAGATGTGTTTGTGAATTTATGTAAAACACAATACGACTTTGAACCCAAGGAACAAGACATCAAGGCAATAGCTGAAAAGTTGGGGTCACAAAAGGGAAATTGGAAGTATGTGTGGCAATTGTATTCAACTGCTCCTAAAAAGTACCCAGAAATCGAAGAACTTCTTAGGTTAGCAAAACCAACAGACTTAGGAACTGGCATATTTGGTTTGCCAGAAGAAAGTTGGCCACAGGTAAATGAAGACGCAGAAAGCATCCTGTTGGCTGAGCTGAAGAAAACCGCCAAACTAGCTCCCAGAGAAGCAGCAAAAAATTTAAAAAGCTTAGCTAATAGCAATGCCAAGCGTTTGGAGTGGATCTGGAATGAACTGGGAAAAGCACCATTGGCAAATGCCATTCAGCATTTATCAACCATGGCTAAGCTATGTGTAGATGATGTTCCTTTAAGCACAATCATAGAATTAAAAGCCTATTACGAAACTTCTGGCTACAAGGCAGACCAGCACATGAGAAAGGCTTATGCCGCTGTTAAAACAGAGAAAGATAAAGAGGCTGTAAAATCCATTATTCAGCTGGTGTATCAACCATGGCTGGAGAATATAACAGTACAATTCCAAAAGCTGGTGAAGAGCGATACAACTATCTTCTCTGGACAAAAGGCCTCAGAAGAAACGGAGCAATTTGTTCTGTTTGTGGATGCCTTTAGATATGAATTGGCTCACGAATTTGCAGATCGATTAAAGAAGTTAAAATATCAAATTTCACTAAACAGCTCTTGGTCGGCAATACCTTCGCTCACCCCAACGGCAAAGCCTAACATATCACCTGTGGCTATCTCTGTTTCAGAGTCTAGCTCTATTAAGGAATTCAGACCACAGCTCAGTAATGGAAAGGATTTGCAAACAGCAGCATTTCGTGAACAATTAGCTAATAATGGATTTAAGCTAATTACTGCTACAAGGGATATTATTGCCAACGAAAAGTCATGGCAAGAGATTGGTGATATTGACACCAAAGGGCACTCAGAGCAGGCTGAGATGGTAAAGTATATCGATGTAATGTTCGACCAGATTTTTGAGGCGTTGGATTTGGCATTTGAAAAAGGCGTTAAGCGAATAAAAATTGTAACCGACCATGGTTGGTTGTTGATGCCAGGTGGGTTACCCAAAACACAACTAAACGAGGGATTAGCAGAAACCCGCTGGGGTCGTTGTGCTTTAATAAAAGATGGAGCCGTTACAGATCTTTTACATTTGCCATGGCGATGGAATCCATCTGTTTATATAGCGTATGCTCCAGGTATTAACTTCTTCAGAATAAACGAAGAGTATGCTCATGGAGGAATTTCTTTGCATGAATGCCTTGTGCCCGAAATGCTTATTGAAAATCCAAACTCGGATTCAGTTGAAGCTGATATCACAAGGGTAAAATGGGTGAACCTGAAATGTACAGTCGAAACCACCGATATTCCTGATGGATACAAGGTTGATATAAGAACGAAGTACAACGATGAATCAACTAGCGTATTGGAAGCATCAAGCAAAAGTAAAAAGGTTATGGGATGCACAGTAACCTTGATGGTGGATGATGCTTATGAGTATCAGTCCGCAACGATCATTTTAATGGACGAGAACGACAGGATCTTAAACAAGAAACCAACTACAATTGGAGGATAATTAGAAAAATATGGAACTAGATATAATCGATCAAATTTCAGCGAAAGCCTTTGAAGGCTACATTGTGCGCAAAGACCTATTAGAGGGGTTTCGCAAAACCTATCCAGTGCCAACCTACGTGATAGAGTTCCTACTGGGGCGGTATTGCTCAACTACCAACGAGCAAGAGATGCTGGAAGGATTAGAAATAGTAAAACGCCAACTACAGGATAGAACAGTACGTGCGGGTGAAGAGGAGTTTTTTAAGTCCAAAGCGGAGAAAGAAGGCAAAGTAAAATTGATTGATATCATAACGGCAAAAGTTGATGATAAAGGCAACTACAATGCCGACATTCCAAGCCTAAGACTCTCCAAAGTGAGAATCCCCTCGGAAATGGTCTATGCCAATGACCGTATGCTAACTGGTGGGTTTTATGCAGAAATAGAATTGGAATTCGACAAATTCATAGCCGAAGAAAATGGAGGAAAGCCTTGGGGTGTTGTGAATATTAGACCAATACAATTATCCCAAAGGAATGTGCTTGAGGTATTTTTCAAGGGAAGAGAGAATTATTCCTTGGAAGAATGGAAAGACTTTCTCCTGCGATCAGTGGGTATTGAACCTAGTAGACTAACAGAAAAGGCAAAGAATGTAATGTTCGTGCGCATGATCCCTTTTGTAGAACGCAATTATAACCTTGTGGAGCTTGGCCCTCGTGGTACAGGGAAGTCACATTTGTATCAGCAAATATCACCCTATTCGCATTTGGTTTCTGGCGGAAAAGCCAGTGTGGCTAAGATGTTTGTTAATATGGGAAGTGGAGAACGTGGCCTTGTGTGTAAATACGATGTAGTATGCTTTGATGAGGTTTCAGGTATTTCATTTGACCAGAAAGATGGTGTAAACATCATGAAAGGCTACATGGAAAGCGGAGAATTTAGCAGAGGCAAAGAACCTATTAGAGCTGATGGAGGAATTGCCATGGTGGGCAACTTTGATGTGGACGTAGAGCATCAGCAAAGGGTTAGCCATCTCTTTGGGCCCATGCCAAAAGAAATGCGTGATGACACTGCGTTTATGGATCGTATTCATGCTTTTGTTCCAGGTTGGGATTTCCCAAAGCTCGATAAAACCTACTTCACTACACACTTTGGCTTGGTTAGCGACTTTATGTCGGAATGCTGGACAAGGCTAAGAGACATAAATCGGACGACCACTGTATTACACCGTGTTGATTATGGAGGAGCTTTAAGTGGAAGAGATACAACAGCAGTAAATAAAACTTTGAACGGCTTATTGAAGCTAATGCAACCAAATCCTGACTCCCCCGTTTCAGATGAATTACTTGAATGGGCTATCAAAATAGCGTTAGAATACCGAAGAAGGGTTAAAGAGCAACAAAAGCGAATAGGTTCAGCAGAATACAGAAACACCCACTTCAGTTACCGCATTGGGGAAGACGGAATCGAAACCTTTGTAACAACTCCTGAGATACACAGCGAAAATACCATCAGCGATGACCCACTTCCACCAGGTCAAATTTGGGCTTTAAATGCAGGAGGACAAGAGGAAACAACAGGATTGTATAAAATTGAGATCAACACGAATCCTGGCTCAGGCGTAAAGATTCTGAACAAACCAGCACCTCCTCAATTTCAGGAGAGTGTTCGCTTTGCAGAACAAAATCTATACAGCAAAGCAAAAGAGTTATTGGGTGACAGAGAGCCGAGAACCACAGAATTCTCCCTGCAACTCAGAGCATTTGATGCATCTAAAAGCGGAAATGGAATGGGAATGGCCGTATTGATGGCCATGTGCAGCGCAGTACTCGAAAAAAGTACAAAAGGGGGCTTGGTGATTGTTGGTCAATTGAACCTTGGCGGCTCATTGGATATGGTTTACAATGCTGTTAACCTGGCAGAAATAGCTGTCGAAAAAGGGGCTACTACCCTTCTGATTCCTTTGAACGCAAGAAAACAATTGAATGACCTTTCAGACGATATGATTACTAAGATTAACATTCAGTATTACACCGATTTAAGAGATTGTTTGATTAAGACACTTTTGGACTAATAAGATATGTATAAAATAAATAAATCCAGCAATAATGTTGTTAAACTCGAACAAAAGCTATTCAAAGAGCTTCAGATACGTGAACGGGAGCATTTGCAGGAATGGATTGCAAAGAATCCAGAAATGCTTGGGGAAGAGCTTTTAATTATTCAAAAGGAGTTTGATGGCTTTAATGATACCAATGAGCGTCTGGACTTGCTAGCTATTGATAAAGATGGTGGGTTGGTGATTATTGAGAATAAACTGGATGATACAGGTAAGAATGTTGTTTGGCAGGCGTTAAAATATGCTTCATACTGTTCAACCTTAACAACAAGTCAGATTCTAAAGATATATCAAGAGTACTTGGATAAATGGCAACATGGTGATAATGCGAAGCAAAACCTATTGGATTTCCTTGAGCGAACCGAAGAGGAATTATTACTTAATAGGAATGATCAGCGCATCATCTTTGTCGCAAATAACTATCGGAAAGAGGTGACCTCAACAGTTTTGTGGTTATTGAACCATGACATACAAGTGCAGTGTTTCAGGGCAACTCCATACTCAATGGGTGAAGATATGTTTTTGCAGGTTGAACAAATCATTCCCTTGCCAGAAACAAAGGAGTTCATGATTGATGCCAAGGAGAAGGAGAAGGAAGAACAGGAAAAGAGCAAAACCGTTGAACAATCTGAGCTTCAGTTATTAAAGTTCTGGAATATCCTCAAGGCGAAGTTGTCAGAACACAAGCTGGATTACCTAGATAGAGTCGGTTCAAAACCTCATTACAGCATCGGATTCTGGAAAGGAAGAGGGAAGTTTGCTTTCTGTATTGGAAGATTCACTTATCGTGTGGAATTGTACTTTTCAGATGATTCCGATAAAGCATTAATCGATGCGATGGCACAATATAAAGACGAGATTCAAAACGAATATAATGGTTTAATCGAATGGGAACGCCTTGAAAACAAAAAGGCCTCCAGAATTAAGTTTGAGATGCCAACAGAAACATTGGCATCCCTTCAGGGGCGTTTTTCGGAAGAGCAATCATGGGAAAAAATCTTAGATTGGTATTCAACCAGCATGAGGGAGTTTTACAAAGTGGTTTATCCATATTGGGAAAAGGTTCAGAGGGATTAATAATTAACACATGTGTATATATTAAGATTCGCACTAGATCATTACAATTTTTATTGTCCAGTATCAGGGGAAAATACTATCTCAATGATTTCCTTTACAACGTGAACTATTTGAGTACTTTTCATTGTTTCAATCTTTCAAGTGGGAATACACATGTAGCACTGAATAAAAAAGGCTCACTAATGTGGGTCCTTATCTTAAGTACCTAACTTCACTCTTTTATGAAATATAGCATTAAACAACTTGACTCAACAAGCCAACTTACTGACAGAATTAGGGCCGATCAATCGAAGAATGCCATCCGAGGCTTTTATAAAGGCTTTGCCACCCAGGAAAAGATAAAAAAACGTGTCTACGGAATTAGTAAAACTAATAAGTCCTTCCTATGCTACAACGGCCGGCCAATTCACTCAGTAGCTTTTACTATTGCCAAACACACTCCAATATCGGCAGTTGAGTGCATTTTGAGCACATTACTTCCAGAATTTCAGTCCTTACGACCTGATTTAGAGGGACTGCTGTCAGCCTAATTGATTTGCAGCTTAGCAGTCACCTTATATGACTTTGTATTCCCCCCGGTTGTAGTAACACCAAGTTAGGGATTTTCTCTGTTCTTTAAATTCGATTGGTTCCCATCCGGTTGAGGGGGCAGTCTTGCCGCGCTGCGCGCGGCGGACCTCAAGGGGGTGCTTACTTGGTAACCAAACCCGCGACTTCGTCGCGGATTTTTTAATTGGCATTCTTCGCCCAAGCCAGCTTGGCTCAGCCACCAATTAAAAAACCCAGGCCTTTGGGCCTGGGTTTGTTTACCTAGTAGCCATTCTTGGGAGAAGGTCAAACTTTAGCTTGAATCAAAATACTGGCGTCCCGTAAAGTCTTGAGTCTAAATAGTGGGGCAGACTTAAACGAAAGCCGCTTGATTCCCCCAAGAAAGCAACAACTGTCCTATTGATTGTTTCAATCTTTCGGCTGGAATACAAAGGATTTCCGGAAAAAATTTGGAAAGCAGTGGTTAGTGTATTAACCTTGATATAACTAAAATTATTTTGATATGACACTAAAGGAATCGCAGAAGGAGTTGATTGATGGTTTGTATTCGAGCCTTCCTGATAATATGCCATCTAAGGAAGATATCCATGAGTACATTGTTGATCAATGTATGGATAATGAAGAATTGTTTGATTTATCAGAGGATGAGGAAGGGGATCTTTTTGAGTCATATTCCAATTTGATTTGGGAATATCTCTCCGAGAAATAGGTTTTTGACAAGCAATTAATTATATGTAGTATTCGGCGAAGGTGCTTGATTCCCTCAAGTGGGCATCAACTGTCGTTTTCATTATTTCAATCT
>CAMBGO010000046.1 GCA_945866165.1 Chitinophaga pinensis
AATAAAGACGATGCCTTTCCCCTTTTTTACAGCCAAAGAAAATATATTTAAGTCTTGCTGGGTAATACCACTTTGTGCATCAATCATCATGAGACACACATCAGCTTCGTCCATCGCTTTTATAGCACGAATAACAGAATAAAACTCAAGGTCTTCGTGTACCTTATTTTTTCTTCTTATACCAGCAGTATCTATAAGTATGAAATCTTTTTGAAATAATTTATAATGGGTATGAATTGTATCGCGTGTCGTTCCTGCAATATCACTAACAATTGTTCGCTCAGCACCAATTAATGCATTTAACAAAGATGACTTGCCAACATTCGGCTGACCAATAATTGCAAACTTTGGAATATCCAATGCCTCAGGTTCAACATCGGCTTCAATATACTTGGTAATATCATCAAGTAAATCCCCTGTTCCACTTCCAGAAATTGAAGAAAGAAAATGAGTATTCTCAAAGCCAAGTCCATAAAACTCAGTAGCCATTAACATCCTATCGCTGTTATCAACTTTATTCACAACCAAAAACACAGGCTTATTTGTTGGACGCAAAATCTTTGCCATTGCCTCATCCAAATGTGTGATACCTGTTGTAACATCACACATAAAAACAATTGCGTTGGCTTCTTCAACTGCAATTACTACTTGCTTTCTGATTTCACGCTCAAAAACATCATCACTATCTGGAACAAACCCTCCTGTATCGATTACATTAAAAGTTTTTCCATTCCATTCGCAAATTCCATATTGACGATCTCTCGTGACCCCGGGTGTATCTTCCACAATTGCCTTTCGTTCCTCAAGCATTCGGTTAAAAAAAGTACTCTTACCAACATTAGGCCTTCCTACAATCGCTACTGTAAATCCATTCATAATACGTTATTTCAATGTGCTGTTATAATAATCTAAGAATCGAATTACATCCGCTTCTTTGTTAAACTTTATTTTATTTTCTTTGATCCAAGCTGTAGCATTTTCAGGCAACTGCAATTGCGAAAGAATATAATCATCTGATAATTTTTTCAATTTTATGTTGGCGAGGGCGGTACCTAAAAAATAGGATGTGCTGGTTCCAAAATAATACTTTTTTGCAGCGCCAAATAGTGAGTCTGCAACTACAACAGAGCGTTTCAAATACTTATATAAAACAGTATTGCCTTTGTTCAATTGTTGTATGAAACCAAAATAAGGGGTTTCTTCAATAATAAATCTTGATGGATCGCTTATGAATTCAATTCCATTTTGGAAATCTCCGGCAGTATTGTAAATGACAACCCGCCCAATTCCTTCATCAACAGCAAGTTCAACAGAATCGCCAGAAAGATAATGGAACTGTTGTGAAGCAAGATTGTATTTAGACATATACCTACCAATCTTCTTATTTTTCCGATCATAAAAATCTGATGGATGAAACTCGTCATAAAAAAAGGGGGATCCTTGTACCTGAGAATATTTCATCTTCTGTCCCCCAGAAGATCCAATTCCATCAATAAATACTTCGTTGTTCACAGATGAAGCTTTTATACCATCAAGCTCTGCCCTTGTATTTTCTCTATAAGCCTGCGATATTGCAGCCTCAGAGTAGCATAATAAAGAAATAATAAAAATATAGTAGTAAATAATTTTTAAATTTTGCATAGCCCTGATCTTTTTATTAACTTAATTGTAGCCATACTCCTTTAAGTATAAATCATTATTTCTCCAATTACCACGAACCTTTACATATAATTCAAGAAAAACTTTTGACCCTAAAAAAGCCTCCAGATCAATTCTTGCCAACGTACCTAATTTTTTAATCATTGATCCTGCTCCACCAAGAAGGATGGCTTTCTGTGATTCCCTTTGTACAATTATATCAACAACAATTTTTATTAATGTATTCTTCTCCTCAAATCGTTGAACTAAAACAGCAGTTTGATAGGGTATCTCTTGTTCAAACAATTCAAATATTTTTTCCCTAACAATTTCACCGGCAAAAAACCTAGTGGGCATGTCGGTCAGGTCATCATCTGCGAAAAAGGGCTCCCCTTCTGGCAATTTGTCAACTATTCGTTTAATCAACTCTTCAATATTTTCTTTTTTAGCAGCAGAAATCACAATGATATTTTTACCATATTTTTTGTCTGAAAAAAAAGCAACTGCTTCCTCTATTCTTTTTGTCGAAGTAAGGTCAGATTTATTAAGCACCAGAATACATGGAACATGGATTTTGATGGATGAAAAAAGAGCATCAAGCAGTTCAAAATCATCACGCACATCAGCAATAAACAATGAAACATCTGCATCATTCATACTTGCTTTAACTGCTTGCATCATTTTTTCATGAAGCTTATACTCTGGTTCAATTATACCAGGGGTATCAGAAAATACAATTTGAAATTCAGGGCCATTTAGAAAAGCCCTGATACGATGACGGGTTGTTTGCACTTTAGAAGAAACGATGGCAAGTTTTTCCCCTACCAAGGCATTCAGCAAAGTGCTCTTCCCTGCATTTGGCTTTCCAACAATATTTACAAATCCTGATTTCATGAATATTACACAAAGGTAACATAGTAAAAATTGTTTTGAACATAATAGATTTAAGCGTAGATTCGCAGCGCGAAGTAGAGCAGCGGTAGCTCGTCGGGCTCATAACCCGAAGGTCGCTGGTTCGATCCCAGCCTTCGCAACTAAGGCAACGTTTACGTTGCCTATTTTTTTGCTTAAAATTCCAAATCAATATTATTCTAATCTGTAGGAATTAATCCTACAAGTTGAATTATGTAGATATTTAACCAACCGTATTTGTTCCCTGCCTACGGCAGGCAGGGATCCCAGCCTTCGCAACAGCAAAAAGCAACCCACTGGTTGCTTTTTTAATTAGTTCAGATGTATTATTTCGTTTACATACTTTATTCAGAGGAATTCCAAAAATATTATGTTGGACAAACGCAAGAGCTTCAGGAAAGGCTCGCAAGGCATAATCATTCATTTTTATCTACACTACTAGCGCCAGACGATCTTATGTTTACTGTTGGAGTACCTCTGTAGTTAATGTCGCTTGCCCCTGATGCTACTGCATCTAGATTTTTTAAAGCTGTTACTTGCATACTTGAAGCTCCACTGGCAATAAGTTGAACTGAATCAGCATTTAATGAATACGCCCTTGCGTCACTCGCACCACTAAACTTGAATGTAGCTTTAGATACCTTACCGGATATTTTCATGTCAGACGCCCCGCTAAAAACAGCATAAAGTGCGTCTAGCTCCACTTTACCATTGAATTGACTTGCACCACTAAAAACCAAGGCTAATTCTTTTGTACTCAAAAAATCATGTACAATAAAATTAGCAGCCCCAGATGCTTTTATATTCGTTAAAGTAGGAGTAGAAATATAAATATTTACCTTTGAATTACTCCCCCACCAAGACCATGATTTTTGGCTTGAAGAAATATCCAAAACACCACCTGTTACTCTTGTGATGATTTTTTCTTGAATTGCTGCATCATCAGTTCCAATACCAATATCGTAGGAATTACCAGTTACAAAATGCACCGTAAAACTACCATGTATATTGATTTTTGAAAATGCACCCATCGCTCGTTTAGTTACACTTTTGTCTGTGAAAGTGTTTCTATTTTGAGCAAAGATATTCGTGAAACAAAGAATAGAAATTGCTAGGTAAATAATTTTCATTTTCTAAATTAATTAAACTTTTTTGATTTTTCCCGATCCTGCAGATGTACAAGAAACAGTATTTGGTGTACCTCGATAATACATATTACCGGAACCACTAATTGATGCCTTTAAACTTTTAGCAACGGTAAGTTGGGTATTACCAGACCCACTTTTAGATATAGTACAATTCTCAGTGTACAGGTCGAAACATTGAATATTTCCCGAACCGCTAGATGAAATTGCCGCCACAACTACATTACCCCTAAGGCGGAAGTTACCGGAACCTGCAGATTTCAATTTTAATGATTCTACGTTCACTTGGCCAGTAACATTCCCAGAACCTGCAGTTAAAATTGATAAATCATCAGATTTTAGAACCCCTTCAAGTACTATATTACCAGAACCACTAGCTTCTATTTCATTTAATATTGGCACATAAACATATGCAGTATATTTCTTACCAATCGAACGTATTTCCTTCCAAGCCAAGGATTTACCATTTTTTATATAAATATAAAGTTTCTTCTCCCTGACATCGGTAACAACATCATCGGGTGATTCTGAATGGATTACAATATCATATTTATCGGATGGAACATAAACAACATCAATACTACCCCTCATTTCAATACTGGTAAAATCCCCAAGACTCCTATGCTGCTCTTTTGATTGCGAAAACAATGAAATAGCAGAAAATACAAGAAAGGAAAAAATTGATACCCTTATCATAAAAAGATTTAACATATTACGCAACAGAAATATAAATGTTACAAGTCAAAAAATGTTTTAGAAAATTAAAAGCATGAGAAAATTGATATATTTTTGTATCTGTTCCCGGGGTGCTGAGGCAAATGCCAAGGCTGAGATCAAACCCGTAGAACCTGATCAGGGTAATGCCTGCGCAGGGAAGGTCAGAGCACATTTCTCCCCTTTCCTGTTTTTGTAAACCAATCCGGTTGCTTAGCAATCAGACAAAACAAAAACAGTTATGAAAAAAAGTATTTTCGCGTTTATTTTAGTTTTATGTTGTGTTGCATCTTCAGCACAGGAATCCTTCAACATTCAGGTAGTTGATAGCTTAACAGATAATCCTATTGAGGGAGTATCCATTGTAGCAAAGAATGGCGTCGCTGGTTTAACGGACAGAAATGGTAAATTTAATTTTACCAATAAGAGTAAATCAATGTTAATAACGATTAGTTCAATTGGCTATCGTAATATTGAAATACTAACTCTGCCAAATAATCTACAAACCATCAGGTTAAAAAGGGAAATCCAATTAATGGATCCCATTGAAATAAAATCTGTGAGAGCAGGAGATATTTATCCATTCACACAAACTTTAATAACAAAAAAAGAAATAGAAAAAAGAAACACAGGTCAGGATCTCCCCTTTCTACTAAATCAAATACCTGGCACAGTTACCAATTCAGATGCTGGTAATGGTATTGGCTATACTGGAATTAGAATTAGGGGAACAGACCCCTCAAGAATTAATATCACTCTAAATGGTATACCATATAATGACGCAGAATCGCAAGGTGTTTTTTTTGTAAACATCCCAGACATTATATCGTCAGCAAATAATATTCAAGTGCAAAGAGGAGTTGGAACTAGTAGCAATGGAACTGGCGCTTTTGGTGCCACAATCAACCTGATGACAAATGATGTTGTACCCAATGCATATGGAATACTAAGCAATAGCATTGGTTCATTCCAAAGTATAAAAAATACAATTAAAGCCGGAACCGGATTGATAAATAAGCGATATACGATAGATATGCGATTGTCCTCAATTAAAAGTAATGGGTATATCGAAAGAGCAAAAACAGATTTAAAATCATTTTATCTTTCGGCTGCAAGTGTAAAAGAAAATTCGTCGTTAAGGCTTAATATCTTTTCTGGAAAAGAAAAAACTTACCAGGCATGGTATGGGATTTCAGAAGAACAACTTCAGTCAAATCGGAGGTATAACCAAGCTGGCACTGAAAAAAATGATACTCCATACGAAAACGAGACAGATAATTACTCACAAACTCATTATCAATTATTTTACAATAAAAAAATAAACTCTAACTGGAGCTTGAATAATTCTACCTATGTAACAAATGGAAGCGGCTATTATGAACAATACAAAGCAGATCAAGAATACGTTAACTATGGATTAAACAATAGGATAGTCAATAACAATATCATCACAAAAACAGACTTAGTAAGACAACTTTGGTTAAAAAATACATTTGTAGGCAATAACATTACAATTCAACATAAAACAAACAGAAAAGAAATCATAATCGGATTAGGATCTAATTCATATAATGGAAATCATTTTGGAAAAGTAATATGGGCTCGTCTAGATATACCTAAGAATTACCAATGGTATAATCTTGATGCGAAGAAATCTGAACAATTTGTATTCGGAAAATGGCTTCAAAAGCTAGAGAATGATTTGGTTTTATTTGGGGATGTTCAAATTCGTACAATTAATTATAAAATAAATGGCTTTAGAAATAACCCAACACTTCAAATAAATAATCAATGGGCTTTCATAAACCCAAAAGCAGGAATAAGAAAAAAAATAGGAAAGTATAACTTCTTTGTTTCATATGCAATGGCAAATAAGGAACCAAACCGTGATGATTTTGAGGCAGGTGTAAAAGAAAATCCAAAATTTGAAACATTACATGATTTTGAAACAGGAATTGAGAGAAAAAAAGAGAATCAAACCATATCTGCTACAGCCTATTACATGCGTTATAAAAACCAACTGATATTAACAGGAAGAATAAATGATGTTGGTGCATATACAAGAAGTAATATCCCAAATAGCTATAGAGTTGGAATTGAAATTGAAAATTCCTCTACTATCACAAAATGGTTAAAAATTATGGGAAATATTTCAATAAGTGAAAATAAAATTCTTGACTTCACTGATTATTATGATGATTATGATGAAGGAAATCAAAAAAATACGTTCTACTCAAAAGCGAATATTTCATTCTCGCCATCGATTGTTGGAAGCTCAACAATATCACTAAACATTACCAAACAAGCACAGATAAATTTAATTTCAAAATATGTCGGAAGGCAGTACCTTGATAATACATCCAGAAAAGACCGGTCGCTTAACTCCTATTTCATTCAAGATTTACAAGTCAATCATCAGTTTAACTTAAAAAACCTAAAATCAACTGAATTAATATTACAGGTTAATAATATTTGGAACAAACGTTATGAACCAAACGGTTACACTTATACGTATAAATATGAAGGGATGATTTATAAAAACAATTACTATTACCCTATGGCAACAACCAATTTCATGCTTGGACTAAACATTGGCTTTTAGAATCATCCGATAATACTAAAATATAAATTAAAGAAATTTAGCCTCTTTAAGAAGAGTTGAAGATTAAAAACATAAATAAGTTGCATGAAATATAAAACATGCAATTGTTTCAAAGGATATCTTCTTTGTCTGTTCTTCTTTACTTAATGTTCATGGGATGTACTCCTGCAAATCGAATAACATCATCTTGGATAAATAAAAATCATACACAAGAAAAAAAGTACAATAAAATATTTATTGCTGCCCTTGTTACAAATCCACATGTCAGAACCCATATTGAGGAGGAAATGAGAAACAATATTTCAATGAAAGGAATCACAGTAGAAAGTAGCTTAGATTATTTCCCACCAAAATTCACAAAAAATAAGCCCCCGGAAGTTGATTCAATGATTGACAAAATAAAGGAATTGGATTGTGGGCTGATTTTTACCATTTCAATGATTGAGAAACAAAGTGAAACCAGGTATATCCCGGGTAGTAATAGTTTATATGGCCCATACCGGGGATATGACTTAAGATTCAGGGGATTTTATTCTTATTGGTACCCCTACATGTATGATCAAGGAAACTATGTTACAGACAAAACTTATTTTATGGAAGGAAATATATTTGAAACATCAAGTGAAACATTACTTTGGTCAGTTCAAACTGAAACAATAAATCCTGCCTCTGTAGAAAAATTTAGTAAAGAACTTGTTGCACTTATGTGGGAAAGGGCTTTGATGGATGTAAAGGAAATAAAGTCGAATTAATTTGACGTCTATGCTGAAAAATGTTCTTGCCAATCAAGCATTCCACCAGTTACATTAACAACATTTTCAAAACCAAGCGTTTCAAGAATAAGTGCAGCCTGACCACTTCTATTTCCGCTTCTACAATAACATATCAATTCTTCTTTTTTTAGATGTTCAATTGTTTCGATATCTGCACTCATAATATCGCCCAGGGGAAGTAAAATACCCCCGATATTGAAATCAGTATGCTCATTGGGTTCGCGCACATCAACAAGATGCAACTTTTCTCCAGATTCAATTCTTGCATGCAATTCATTTACATTAATCAATCTCATTGTATAAAATTTAAAAGTTTAATCGACAAATTATTACTTTATTGAGTCCACCCGATTCATGGGCTTTGCTAAACTTAGTTTAAGATCCATTAATTGTCCGGCACGCAGTGTATTCGGCTGCGTAAGGTCATTTAATGGAGAAGGGTTTTGCCAATATACATAGCCCAAAGAACTATCCGAAAAATCTTCATCAAGTGTTATGATGCCAGCCACTAACCCATTAACCTCCATTACCATTTTTGCCTCTTGAAAAGTAAGGGCATATAAATCTGGAACAGGTATTGCATCACCTCCAAGTCCAACCCCAATAACCAAATCAATTGCTGTCCCCATTCTTATTGGAGAACCCGGTTTTAGTGATTGTCTATGTGACAATTGGTCTTTAACCACATTTTTAGCTATATCATCGGCATAGGAAGTATCTCCCAGCTTTAATCCAACAGATTTTAGTTCTATAATTGCATTTCTAAAACTCATACCAACCAAATTTGGCATGTTAATGGTCGGAGGAACGCTACAATTTACAGTTAGATAAATTGTTCGATTCACCTTAACAGTTGCATCAGGTTCTGGAAATTGTTTAATAATGAGTTCAGGCAACATTGCATCTACATATATTGAATCTTGAATCACTACATCAAATCCTTTACGCTCTAGATCATCTTTAACAGCCTTATAATTTTTCCCTTTTACATCTGGAATAACAAGATATTCACCATGATTTGTTATCAAGTTTAGTGCTAGTAAAAAACCAACGAGAATTAATAAGGATAAAATAAATCCAGCAAGGATATTCTTCCAAAGTGGTTTTTTTGTTATGAATCTAAACATTGACATTAACTATTTTTTAAATGCCAGGGCATTATTTATGAGCATACTATAAAAGTACATGAGTTCCATACCTGCAGCGGCAACCTGTTGTGGAACAATGCTAGAGGCACTTTGACCGGGTACTGTATTGATTTCAAGCAAGTATGGGCTGCATTCAACTTCATTGTATATAAAATCCATTCTAACTACCCCATTGCAATTAAACAAAGAATAAATTCCAGCAGCTGCATTTTTAACATTGTTTGAAATTGCTTCTTCGCACTTTGCTGGTGTAATTTCAGTTGATTTACCTTGGTATTTCGCTTCAAAGTCAAAAAAATCATTTTCGCTTATGATTTCGGTAATGGGCAGTGTTATTACTTTACCAGCAGATTTAAAAACACCAATGGTAAATTCCCTACCTTTTATAAATTCTTCAACAAGCACCTGATCATCCTCTTTAAATGCCTTTTCAATTGCTTGATTGAGCTCTTCCCTATGATTCACTTTGCTGATTCCAATACTGGATCCACCATTGTTGGGTTTTACAAAAAGTGGTAAATTCATTTTATTGACGTTCATTATTTCGACATCAACATTACTTTTAAAGAGAAGTACTGATTTAGAAACACTGAAGCCTGATGCTCCAGCAATAGCACAAGTATATCGCTTATTAAATGTTATTGCGGAAGTAGCAGCATCGCATGAAGTGTAAGGCAAACCAAGCATATCAAAATAACCCTGTAATTTACCATCTTCGCCAGGTGTTCCATGTATGCCTATGAGAACAGCATCGAAAATGATTTTAGTACCATTTAATATGAAAGTAAATTCATTTTTATCAATATCGATTTGAAATCCATCGGTTGATGGATGAAACCATTTTTCAGGGGTTATATCAATTCTATATACATCAAATAATTCCCTATCAATGTTCTTTTCAATAGTTATTGCACTCTGATAGGAAATCACAGATTCTGAAGAATAACCTCCTGTAACAAATGCAATGACTGGCTTTTTCATAAAAAATTACTCAGAATGAAAAAATTATAACAAGTTATTCAAGAGTACAATAACCTACAAGAAAGAAATAAATTAAAGGTGAAGGCTTTGCTTTTTAAGCATAAGCTGCTTAACCGTTTCAACGTATAAATCATCGGGAACACAGCAGTCAACCGGGCAAACTGCTGCGCATTGTGGCTCTTCGTGGAAGCCTTGACACTCAGTGCACTTGTTTGGCACAATATAGTAGGTATCGTTACCTACTGGAGTGTTCTTTGAATTTGCATCAATTAACGAACCATCCATTAGGGTAAAGCTGCCTTTAACGGAGGTTCCGTCAGAAATGGCCCATTCAACTCCACCTTCATAGATGGCATTATTTGGGCACTCGGGCTCACATGCTCCACAATTGATGCATTCGTCGGTAATTTTTATTGCCATAACAATTATGTTTTTTTGGGGTTAAAATAGGGTCTATTTTTGCTGTATTTAGCTATTGTAAAGGTAATTTAATGATTTGAAAAATTGAAAATGAATTTAGAAAAACGAATTTCTTTATTAACATTTATTGGACAATATATCAAAAGTAATTCAGCAGCTTTTCAGGAAAAAAAAGAGAGGGCTTATGCTGAAAACAAATGGTTTACGCTCCCTTTTATCGATTTGGCAGCCAATAATATTGCTGACTCCCTGTTGATTGAGCAAAATCTAGAATTGTTTGTAAAAAAATTAAACATTGAAAATGTTACTATTTCTCAAAAAACTGTTGGTATTGTTATGGCCGGGAACATCCCTTTAGTAGGTTTTCATGACCTTCTTTGTGTTTTTTTAAGCGGGCATAAACAACGTATCAAACTTTCATCAAAAGACAGTGTTTTAATACCACACCTGATAGAAATTGCAAAAAACAAATTTCCAGAGCTTGGCGAGTATATTCAATTCAGTGACATGTTAAAAGGATGTGATGCCTACATAGCCACAGGAACAAACAATAGCGCACGGTTTTTTGAATATTATTTTGGGAAACACCCACATGTCATAAGAAAAAATAGGACGTCAATTGCAATACTTGACGGTGATGAAACTATTGAAAATCTTGAAATGTTGGCAGATGATATTCAACTGTATTTTGGATTAGGCTGTAGAAATATTACTCAAGTACTTGTGCCAGAAAACTATGACTTTTTACCCTTGCTAAATGCACTAAGAAAATACGAATATTTTAGGGACCATGATAAATACAAAAACAATTTTGACTACTACCTGACCATTGCAATTATGAATAACCAATATTACATGACGAATGATTCTATTCTGTTAATACAAAATGAAAGTCCCTTTTCCCCAATTGGTCAATTGAATTATCGCTATTATAAAAGCAAAGAAGAAGTGTTGAAAAGGCTTAATAACAATGAAATACAAACCATTATTGGTAAAGATTTCCAGCAATTTGGAACCACACAAAAACCCGGTTTGGAGGATTTCGCTGATGGAATTAACACTATGACATTTTTACAATCATTGTAGTTGAAATTGTTGTTTTGTCAATTTTCCTTGCGGTAAAAAGTTGCCCGAATAAGAATTTGTTAAATAACACAAGAGGTAAGCTGAAATTCAGTCATGTTTAGTTATTTGCAACTAAACGGGCATACTATTTGTTTCATTACAATAAAATCAATCTACTATGAACTTAAAACAAACATTCACGGTTATTCTGATTAGTGCAACCACCACCACTGTGGCGATGTTTGGTTACGACACTTTCATTAGAAAACCACGTCCATTTCAAGAAGCACTAGCAAAAATACCAGCAAGCTATGCTGGATTTTATGACAGCAATGGGAATACACCTGGGCAACCTGTCGATTTCCAGCCTGCATCTCAAGCTGCCGTTCCAACGGTAGTGCATATAACGACTGTCATAGGGAATAGTCAAACGAGTAATAATTTGCCCAAAAACAGAAGAAATCCATTAAGTGATATTTTTGGAGATGATTTCATGGACGACTTCTTCAACGGTCCTCAAATGAGATCAGCACCACAACGCGCAAGCGGGTCAGGTGTATTGATCAGTGAGGATGGATATATTGTGACAAATAACCATGTGATTGATGAGGCTTCGGAAATCAAGGTTACATTGAATAATAAAAAACAATACAGCGCTAAGCTGATTGGTACAGATCCTAGTAGCGACCTTGCCTTAATTAAAGTTGAAGCAAAAGGCCTCCCTTTTCTTCTATTCGGTAATTCTGATGATATTAGACTAGGACAGTGGGTTCTCGCTGTAGGTTACCCCTTGAATCTTGAAACCACTGTTACTGCAGGTATTATTAGTGCAAAAGCCAGGTCACTTGGAATTAATTCTAGAAAAAGTGTTAGTCCTGTTGAGTCATTTTTACAAACTGATGCAGCTGTAAACCAGGGAAACTCTGGAGGTGCATTGGTAAACACCAATGGTGAACTCATTGGAATTGTATCAGCCATTGCCTCCCCAACAGGTGCTTATGCTGGTTATTCGTATGCCATTCCTGTGAATATTGCCAAAAAGATAATAAACGATCTTTTGCAGTATGGAACTGTTCAAAGAGCTTACTTAGGTATTTCCTATTTACCTGACAATGCTCCAGAGGAAGAGAAAACGAAAATTGGATTTAAGGAAGGACAAGGAGTGCTCGTTAGGGATGTAACCAAAGATGGAGCAATGGCAAGCTCAGGCATTCAATCTGGTGATTATATTTCTAAAATAAATGGCAAAAAAGTAGCAACAGGTAGTGAAATGGTTGAGCAAATAGCAAGCTTCAAACCAGGTGATAAAATCAGTGTCAATTATATTAGGGAAGGAAAAGAATTTACAACCAATATTACCCTAAAAAATAAGGCAGGAAGTTATGAAATTGTAAAAACCCTAATTACAGATAAACTTGGTGCTGAATTACAAAATCTCGATAAGAAAAAAGCAACAACATATGGCGTAAAAGGTGGTGTTGTCGTAACAAAAATTTCTGCGGGCCTGATAGATGACCAAACAAGGATGAGAGATGGATTTGTTATCCTTAAAGTAAACGGAACTGAGGTTAAATCCATTGATGAGTTAAATACAGCAATGAAAACATCTCCAAAGAGGGCAACTTTTGAAGGGTTTTATCCCGGCTTTGAAGGAGTTTATCAATACCCTGTTGAACTAGCTGAATAAATATAAATTAATTGATAATTAAAAGTGGATCAATTTGATCCACTTTTTTATTTGTACCATACTTGATATCCCCAAGCTCTCAATGAAAAATGATGATATTTTTCAGAAAATTCAATACTTATTTCGGTAAATAATTCTCTATAAACTCCAACATCATTACTTACTTCAATTTTTACATCATTTAAATCATATTCAGAAAAATTGATAATAACAAACAATTGCAAACTTCCAACTTTTCTCACGAAACTTAAAACATGATGCTCCACACTATTTGAAGTGAAACATACAATTGAATTTTTATCACTAGAAATGGATAGGCATTTGTATTTCCGAAATGTCAAAAGTGATTTATAAAAATCATGAAGTGATACAAGCGACGACCATTTAATTTCATCTTTATCAAAAAAGAGTAGCCTTTTTTTATTCGGAAGCT
>CAMBGO010000047.1 GCA_945866165.1 Chitinophaga pinensis
AGGAATACCCCCTAAATAAGAGCTAGTCTTAAACAAAGACCCTCAAAAAATTTATTTTGAAATCTGCCCGCAATTTGTAATTTAGTGTTAGAATTTAATGGGTTAGTAAGTACTAAAGGGCTGGTTTCGACTGGCCCTTTGGCTTTTTACAAAACAAACAAAACTTCTTGTGTGATTTTCAAGTTTTCATTCTCTATTTAATAACTCACAAGATTTTTCTAATTGATTTTTTAAAATCAACTTTCGCTTTCAATTTTCCTATTTATAATTTCATTTTCGTTTTGCAATTACCTTTATAATATATGAGCAAAGTAAAAAAGGCATTCTTCTGTAAAAATTGCGGATACGAGACACCCAAGTGGGCAGGAAAATGTCCTTCATGCAATGAGTGGAATTCATTTATTGAGGAGATCATTCACAAAGAATCAGCTACATCAAAACAAAGTTGGAAAGAATCCGATTCAAAAAATTCAAAGAGCATAGAAATAAATGATGTTGAAACAAATGAACAAGATCGGATCATTTCAAAAGATGATGAACTGAATCGTGTACTTGGTGGTGGTATTGTACCTGGAAGCTTGGTACTTGTTGCAGGTGAACCTGGCATAGGAAAATCAACACTCTTCCTACAAGATGCACTAATGATGAACAACCTACGCATTCTTTATATTAGTGGAGAAGAAAGTGAACAACAAATAAAAATGCGTGCAAATAGAATCAACATCAAACACGATGCATTTTTTTTGTTAACTGAAACTTCAACACAAACCATCTTCCAAGAAATAAAAAAAATAAAACCAGAACTTGTTATTGTTGATTCGATTCAAACACTTCAATCTTCTTATATCGATTCATCGCCGGGAACGATTTCACAAATCAGGGAATGCACAGCAGAGTTTCAACGCTTCGCAAAAGAAACACAAACCCCTGTATTTTTAATTGGACACATTACAAAAGATGGAAGCATTGCTGGTCCAAAATTATTAGAACACATGGTTGACACCGTACTTCAATTTGAAGGTGACCAACATTACGCTTATAGAATTCTTCGTACAACAAAAAATAGGTTTGGGTCCACTGCAGAATTGGGCATTTATGAAATGACGGGCGTTGGAATGAAACCAGTTACCAACCCATCCGACATTCTCATCAACCAGAAAGAAGAACAATTAAGCGGCATCGCCATTGGCGCCACCATGGAGGGATTGAGGCCCCTACTCATAGAAGTACAAGCATTGGTTACGCCCTCTGTATATGGCACCCCGCAACGCACTGCAAGTGGCTTTGATCTTAGAAGATTACAACTACTTCTTGCTGTACTGGAAAAAAGAGGCGGATTTCATTTTGGAACAAAAGACGTGTTTGTAAACATTGCAGGAGGATTAAAGATTGAGGATCCCGCCATCGACCTAGCAATGGTAATGGCACTCCTGAGTTCTTATGAAGACATCCCACTTTCACAAAAAACCTGTTTTGCTGGTGAGATTGGATTGAGTGGTGAGATTCGTGCAGTGAATAGAATTGACCAACGCATCTCTGAAGCAGAAAAACTTGGATTTGAAAAAATCATCATCAGTAAATACAATAGAAGATCTGACTCCAAATCAAATGATATCAAAGCTATTCAAGTGGCATTGGTTGAAGAAGTGTATAGAATGATTTTCAAATAATATATTTCAACTTTAAGTTGCTAAAAAAAATAATGTTTTTTTCTTTTCGCCTTCTGTGTATTTCAACCTAAATAAATAATCAATTCATATTTTTTTTGTTGAAAAAATATGAATTCTTCTTTTATCAACAGTATTCACATTAATCAGAAAATAAATCTCAAATTTCATTTTGATGCATTTGTAAACCTCTTCTACCCGAGATCATGCTATGCATGCAACAGGAATCAAATAGATAACGATGAAATAATCTGTATGGAATGTTTGGGAAATCTTCCCTACACAAAATTTGAATTGATAAAAGATAATGTAACAGAAAAACTTTTCTGGGGTCGGATCCCTACATCATTTGCCTGCTCTATTTTCTATTTCGAAAAAGAGAATGCATTGCAAAACATTATACACCAAATAAAATACAAGAATGAAAAAAAACTTGGTTTATTCATGGGGAATCTAATGGGGTTGAAATTATTAGCTCTAATTAAGGAACACAAAGTTGATTTCATGATACCCATGCCACTTCATCCAAAAAAAGAAAAAAAACGCGGATACAATCAGGCAACATTATTATGCAAGGGAATTAGGACAATCAGCAAATTAGAATACTATGAAAATGCCATTGTTAGAATTCAACACACCGAAACCCAAACAAAAAAATCGAGGATTGAACGATGGCAAAATGTAGAACATGTTTTCAATGTTCCAAACCCCGAGATAATCAGCGGCAAAAACATACTCATTATTGATGACGTGATTACCACGGGAGCATCTACAGAGGCATGCGGTCAAGCTTTGCTGGAACATGGTGCAAGCTCAATTTCAATCTGTGGATTGGCGCATACAACCTAAAAAGGAATTTATTGGTCATATTTTAAACACAAGGTTTTGAAAATTAACAAGGGTGGCGAACAAAGCTGAAGAGGATTTGTTAACTTGTACACATAAATCAACATACCATGACCAAATTATTACTCATTGCTTTTTCAATATTTATGCTAGGATCAGGTACCATACATGGCTTCAAGGTGGAATCCATTGATGGTGGAACAATCGATTTCTCTAAGTTCAAGGGAAAGAAAATACTTATTGTCAATACGGCCTCTAAATGTGGCTATACCCCTCAATATGACGCGCTTGAAAAGCTTTATGAAGCAAACAAAAATAAACTTGTAATTGTAGGCTTCCCTGCCAATAATTTTGGTGGTCAAGAGCCTGGTTCAAACGAAGAAATCAATGCATTTTGTAAAAAAAATTATGGTGTTAGCTTCCCAATGGCAGAAAAAGTGTCTGTTAAAGGAGATGATACCCATCCACTATTCAAATGGCTTACTTCCAAATCAGAAAATGGTGTAATTGACGCAGAAATTAAATGGAACTTCACAAAGTTTTTACTAGATGAAAAAGGCAAACTACTTGCCGTATTCCCAAGCAAGGTAAATCCACTTGGAGATGAGATTGGCGCTTATCTTAAATAAGTATCGAACTAACATAATTTAGTGTAAAGGGGTAATCGTTTACCCCTTTACTGTTTTTATGATGTCTATTCGATGCTTTATCATCCGCTAATAGTACCTTAGTCCCATGCAATTTTTATCCATCGTTGGACAAGAATCTACAAAAGAAAAACTAATAAGCCTTGTATCTCAAAACAGGTTGAGCCATGCATTGCTTTTTCTTGGTAAGGAAGGAAGTGGTTCCCTTGAATTGGCAATAGCACTTGCACAATATGTGGTATGTGAAAAAAATAAGTCAGGAAATCCCAATCAAGAGCATTCTCTATTTGGTGACGCACCCTTACTACCAAAAGAATATCTAAATGACTCATGCGGAGCTTGCCCCTCCTGCAAAAAAGCAGCAGAGCATATACACCCAGACATACATTATTCATTCCCAACCATAAGTACAGTTGATAAAGCAAAAAGCAGCGACTTCATTGTTGAATGGAGAAACTTTTTGAACCAAACACCGTTTGGCAATGCATACGATTGGATCCAAAGTCTAAGTTCAGAAAATAAACAGGGAAACATAACGACATACGAATGTGAAGACATCCTTCGGAAACTGAATTTGAAAAGCTTTGAAAGTGGATATAAAATCCTCATCCAATGGATGCCGGAATACCTGGGGAATGAAGGAAACAAGTTGCTTAAAATGATAGAAGAACCTCCGCCCAATACGTTGTTCATCTTCGTTGCAGAAGACGAGTCGAGAATCATTTCTACCATTCTTTCAAGAACACAACTTATTAAAATAAATAGACTCGAAAATGAGGAAGTAGAACAATGGCTTATTGAAAAACACAATGTTCCTGTAACTAAAGCGCGAAATATTGCTTCACTTGCACAAGGCAACCTCAGAGAAGCATCCCAGATATTAAACCAAGGCGATGACGACTGGAATGAATTGCTAAGGGAATGGCTGAATGCGATTTTAAGAAATGGACCTGCAGCCCAAGTTAAATGGATTGAAGAAATAAGTAAACAGGGAAGAGAAAAACATAAACAATTTATTGGCTATTTCATTCATCTACTTGGTACAGCATTGCATGAAAATATCATGGGAACTTCAGAAGGCGCCAATAAAACGGAGGTGGATTTTGCGCAGAGGCTGAATAAACTTGCAGCCCCAGAACAACTGGAGGCGATTGTTAAAGAACTTGATCGGGCCACATATTATATAGAAAGAAATGCCAATCCAAAAATGCTATTTATGGCCCTTTCAATCAAAATTTATCATATTATAAAGGATAAATCAGTAATTTCGATTAATTAGAATGTGATGTGGAATTGATGGTTAAGGGGTTTGTTACAGCAAGAAATAGCTTTTTTGGTTTTTTATATACGCGTGCAGCTTGATATTGATTGTTCTAAAAGATATTTACTGCTTCAAACAACCTTCCCCACTTTCCCTTACTTAATTTTTATCAATCTGGAGAACAAGTTTCTCTGTAAAAAATATTGTCATGGGATGTAGCTCCTGCGGAACGAAAGATGGAAAACCAAGCGGTTGCAATAGCAACGGCGGTTGCAGCACAGGTGGTTGTAATAGAATGAACGTACATGACTGGTTAGCAAACCTTCCCTTCTCAGACCCAAACTCTTCTTGCAGGGTGGTTGAAATCACTTTCAATAATGGTAGCCGAAAAGATTATTTCAGAAATACAACATTGCATCATTTTTCAAAAGGTGAATTGGTTAGCGTTGAAGGGGCAGGTGGATATGATGTGGGAGCAGTTAGCATGAGTGGTGAGCTCGTTAGACTTCAACTAAAGAAAAAAAGAATTGCTGAAGACAATACCGAAATGAAGAAAATCCTGAGAAGGGCTTCGGAGATTGATATCCAAAAATGGAATGAAAACAAGGACCGTGAAAAAGAGGCCTTGGCAAGATCGAGGGCAATTGCCAAACAGTTAAAACTAAATATGAAAGTGTGCGAGGTTGAAATTCAAGCCGATGGCAGAAAAGCAACCTTCTTCTATACATCAGATGACAGGGTTGACTTCAGGGAGCTCATAAAAATTTACGCATCAGAATTCAGGGTGAAAGTTGAGATGAAACAGATTGGAGCGCGCCAAGAAGCAGCAAAAGTTGGTGGAATTGGAAGTTGTGGAAGAGAACTATGTTGCAGCAGCTGGCTCAATGAATTTAAAAGTGTAACCACCGCATTAGCGAGGTATCAAAATCTGAGTATCAACCAAACCAAACTCAGTGGTCAGTGTGGCAGACTAAAATGCTGCCTCAACTACGAGCTCGATACCTACCTAGATGCATTGCAACATTTTCCAGATCATGTAGATGTATTGCAAACCGCAAAAGGAAATGCTCAGCTCATTAAAAAAGACATCTTTAAAAATATCATGTGGTACATACTGCCTGATAGTAGTAAGCACTACCCACTGAATATTGAAACAGTAAAAAAAATAAAGGCCCAAAACGAAAAGGGAATTAAACCTGAAGAACTTGAAACGGATGAAGTTGGTTCTAGCTCAAAAATAAAAGAGGTAGAACCTCAGTTTGTTGATGTGGTTGGACAAATCAGTTTAAAATCATTGGATAGAAACGCACAAAAGAAAAAGCAAAAAGAAGTACAAAGGGGAAAGGGTCGAATAGAACAAAAGAACAGGGACCCAGAGCAACAAAAAGAAAAAAGAACCGAGGGTCTAAAGAAAAATATTTCGATATCAAGTCAATCCACAAATAAACCACAAACACCAAGACAACCTATTCGTCCTATCAAAGAAAATAAAAATCCAAACCCATAGGATTTCCTCTCCATTTTTTTTGAGTTATTTAATAATAAGTTTGAGAGATTCAATAATTGAAGTTCCTTTAGTTCAATGCTGCATTAAGCAATAAAACACCCATAAGTCCAGCAACAGAAACAATCGTTTCCATTAAGCTCCAAGACCGAATGGTGTCAGCAATACTCAGGTTAAAATATTCTTTGAACATCCAGAATCCTGAGTCATTAACGTGAGAGAAAAAGAGACTCCCCGCACCAATTGACAATACCATTAAATTAGGATCTGTGCCAGTTGCAGCTACCAATGGAGCGAGAATGCCCCCGGTCGTTAAACCCGCTACTGTGGCTGATCCCATGGCAACCCTGATAACTGCAGCCATCAACCATCCAAGAAAAAGTGGTGGCAAAGACATGTCGTTAAACTTATTCGCAAGTTCATTGCTGATACCACTTTCAGCAAATACATACTTGAGTGCTCCTGCTCCGGCAATAATCATAATAATAACCAACATATCCTTCAATGAGTCGCCATAGATCGACATCACTTTTTGAAATGAAATACCGGCATTTAATCCCACCGACCAAGTTGCAAATAGCATAGAAATAAACATCAACATAGATGGATCAGAAACAAATTGAAACACCCCTTTCAGTGATGTAGAAACTTCAACAACAAGTGGCACAATTGAAGTAACCAATAAAATAAAAACAGGCATCAAAGCAGTTATGATACTTATCGAAAATGAAGGCATTGCATCATTATCCTTTTGAATCGGCACAAAACTCGCAAGTGGTTTTGCGTCAATCTTTTTCAATTGTGTTGCAAACAATGGACCTGCCAAAATGATTGCAGGAATAGCAACCACAATGCCATATAATAATGTCTTCCCCATATCCGCATTCAATTGATTTACCAATGCAGCAGGAGATGGATGGGGCGGCAAAAATCCATGGCAAACAGACAATGCGGCAAGCATTGGAACTGCAACATACAAAGCGGGTAACTTAACCTGGTATACAATAGAAAAAATCAATGGCACCATCATTACAAAACCCACATTGTAAAAAAGTGGGATGCCAAGTAAAAACCCTGTAATCATCAATGCCCATGTGATATATTTGACACCAAAGAAATTCAACATTGCCATGCTGATGCGTTGTGCTGCACCAGATTCAGCAAATAGCTTTCCAATCATTGCACCACACATGATAACCAATAAAAGTGGCCCAAGTGTATCCCCTATTCCTTTTTGAATAGCAACCGGAACTTTTGCAATTGGAATTCCCAAAAAGATTGCAGCAAGAATCGATACAATTATAAATGCAATAAAGGGGTTACACTTGAATAATGATATCAAGAGCACCAATAAAATAATGGCAGATGCAACAATCAGTAAACCCATATGAGGTTATTTATCTATATAAAAAATAACAAATCAACCAAACAAACGGAGTAGCAAAAAGGATGGAATCAAACCTATCAAGAAACCCTCCATGTCCAGGCATAAATCTTCCACTATCCTTTACTCCAGCCAAGCGCTTCAATTTACTTTCTACTAAATCCCCAATAGTTCCCGTTATTGCTGCAACTGCTACCACCAACAGCAATTCAACGGTAAATACCCATATTATTTTTGAAAGCAATGCAACAAATCCTACACTAAGTAAAATTCCACCCAAGGTTCCTTCCCATGTTTTTTTGGGTGACCATGATGTGAGTGGCGTTTTTCCAATCAATGAACCTACAATATAGGCCATGGTATCATTGATCCAAATTGAAAGAACCAACACGAGTACAATTAACTTTCCGCTAAAACCCGCAATTACATTTGTAATCGACGCCCCTTCATCTTTGAAGCCCCAAATCCATCCACTGCGCAAACTTATTAGCAATGAAAGTGAAAGGGATATATATAAAAATCCTGTGAATGAACGCAAAAAATGAGTGTACGAATATTTTTTATCAAACAACAATTGTGCAGGCAATAAAAAAAGAGAAAGCCGCACAATCCACAATCCGATAACAGCTAGGCTTATTCCCATCACCTGCATTTTACCCATCGTTGCCATGAGCATTAGTCCCCAACCTAGCATGGGAAAAACAATATTATCAAGCATGCTTTTTGAACCAAAAGTTGGGTCAATCAGTTTCGATAATTTTTGGAACTCATACCAACAACCAATATGAACAACTGAAAACAAGATTAATAAACTCCACTCATTCCAAAGCATTCCACCCAACATCACTGCTGCATATACTATTGCAGTAAGCGTTCTCGTTTTAAAAACAGATTTATCCAATGCCATCAAATTCAGTTTAATTCAATTTTTTGAAATAATGCTATTGCTTCTTCCTTAAAAACCTCAGGGACCCATACTTCATTTTCTCCAAGGAATACATAATTGGAATCTTGCTTGTTGATTATTGTAGCAGGTATATCATGTTCTTCAAAAATTCCCATGACAATTGATGGCTTGATGTTATCATGGAAAGTACATAATTTGAAATAGCCTTTCATAATTTCAAGATAAAACTTCTACGTCAAGATTTTCTTTGGTATTTTTTTCCTGATCCTGCTTAGTTGATTTTTCGTAAAATTTTATTCCAAAAAATACAATCAGCAAGGCAATGAAGCCGATCCACAGTGGAAATTTATCATCCATATTATCTTCAATTTTCTTACCCTGCATGTGCAGCATATATATTTGAATAACTCCAACTGCATTATTTAAAAAATGGGCAAGAATTGGAATCCATATATTTTTACTATACGCAAACAAATATCCCAAGGTCATTCCCAATGCAAACCTGGCGAAGAAACCATAATAAGAAAAATGGATAGCGCTAAATAAAAGGGAGGTGATAACTATACTCAAGGTCGTTTTACCAGTTGCGCGGTTCATCATATTTTGAAAACCAGCCCTGAAAAAAACTTCCTCAAAAATAGCAGGTGCCAAGGCCATAACAACAAGCGTAATCATCAGGTCGGCCACCCCATTCATATTTGACAATACAACTACCTGCTTCATGTAGGCTTCTTCCATCGCTTTGGCGGATGCCTTTAAACTTTCTGTCAATGGAATCATTTCATTCAGGGTGGCCAATGCGCCAGCAAGAACTATTGTTACACCCATAATCATCATTCCTATAAGAATGCTTTTAAAAGAACTTTTGGTGTTAAATCCCATGTAGGAATAGGGCTTTGGACTCAACCTCCATATAGTAACAAAAGCAGGAATAAAAAACATGCATAAAGCAGAGATGGTTTGAATCACCCGCAACTCATTTACATAAGTTGGATTCATTAGGGATGCTTGCATTTGCAACATCGACTGGCCAGTCATGATTTTCCATGCAACAATTGAAAGGCCGCCACCAAGAACCAACCCCGCTGCCATCAACATCACCAGAATAAATAATCCTGCCCTATCTGTTATACCCAACCTATTGGAATTTACCTGTTCCATAACCAAATAATCAATTTAAATAATATACAACAACCAAGTTTGTACCTTTGCAATTACTACTATGATAAAGATAGGCAAGATAGAATTACCAACATTCCCTTTGTTGCTTGCGCCCATGGAAGACGTGAGCGATCCACCCTTCCGTGCAGTTTGCAAACAGCATGGTACAGACTTGATGTATACTGAATTCATTAGTAGTGAGGGCCTGATTCGGGATGCCATCAAAAGCAGGCAGAAACTAGATATTTTTGAAGAAGAAAGGCCTGTAGGTATTCAGATTTTTGGTGGAGATGAAGATGCCATGGCAATGAGCGCAAGAATTGTTGACACTGTTCAACCCGACCTCCTCGATATCAACTTTGGCTGTCCAGTGAAAAAAGTTGTGTGCAAAGGTGCAGGTGCTGCTGTACTCAAAGACATTGATCTAATGATACGTTTAACCAAAGCAGTTATCAAATCAACATCTGTACCTGTAACTGTAAAAACCAGGTTGGGGTGGGATTTCGATAGCATTAACATCATCGAAGTAGCAGAGAGACTGCAGGACGCCGGTGTTCAGGCACTCTCAATACATGGCAGGACAAGAAGCCAGCTTTATAAAGGTGATGCCGATTGGACATGGATTGAGAAAGTGAAGAACAATCCAAGAATACATATTCCAATTTTTGGCAATGGTGATGTAGACAGTCCAGAAAGAGCCCTTGAATACAAAAACAAATATGGCGTTGATGGGATCATGATTGGAAGGGCTGCTATAGGGAACCCATGGTTCTTCAGGGAAGTTAAACATTACTTTGCTACAGGTGAAAAATTAGCCCCCCCTACCATTGAAGAAAGAATTGATGTTGTAAGACAACACCTACGTGCATCCGTTAAATGGAAAGGTCCTAGGGTTGGCATATTTGAAATGAGAAGGCATTATGCAAATTACCTGAAGGGTATCATCAATATAAAACCACTGAGAACACAATTGGTAACCATGGATAGCGCAGAAGAAATTGAGGAGGTCTTGAATAATTTTATTCTCACTCACAATGAAGCCCCATGTTCAACGATATAAAAAATATCAACTCGATTGACAGTCCTGCCTTGATTGTTTTTCCAGCTATTGTTGAAAGCAACATAAAGGAAATGGTTAGAATGGTTGGCGACGTAAATAGACTTCGTCCCCATATCAAAACACATAAAACTGCTGAAGGAATTAAAATGATGCAAGGGCACGGAATCAATAAATTCAAGTGTGCTACCATTGCAGAGGCAGAACTATTGGGCATGAACAATGCAACTGATGTAATTCTTGCTCACCAACCTGTTGGTCCGCGTATTGAAAGACTTTACCAAGTTGCAACGCTTTATCCAACAACAAATTTCTCATGCATCACTGATAATATAGATTCAGCAAAAAAAATAAATGATGTTTTTGAAAAATACGAATCGGTTATTGGTATTTATATCGACCTTAATATTGGAATGAACAGAACAGGCATTTCTCCAAATGATGCTGTTATTGAATTATATGAGGCCATCAGTGAAATGAAGTCGCTCAACTTTCGCGGTATGCACGTCTATGATGGCCACCAGCGACACCCAGATCCAATTGAAAAATCATTAGCCTGCGAAAACAGCTTTAATCAAGTTTTGGAACTCAAGAAAAAATTTGATGAGAAAGCATATCAGTTTGGTACGATCGTTGCTGGTGGTTCTCCAAGCTTTTCTTATCATGCAACAAAAAATGACAGGGAATGCAGTCCTGGTACAAACATTTTCTGGGACCACGGTTATGCAAGCATTTGCCCTGAACAACATTTCAAACCAGCCGTATACATTCTAACCAGGGTCATTTCTGTATTATCTGATAAAAAAATATGTGTAGACCTTGGTCATAAATCTGTTGCTGCAGAGAACGACATTTCAAAAAGGGTTTATTTTCCTAAGTATCCCAATGCAAAAGCTATATCACAAAGCGAGGAACACCTCGTGTTGGAATTTCAAGAGGAGCATACATTAAAAACTGGAGACATGCTTTGTGGCATTCCATATCATATTTGTCCAACCGTTGCCCTCCATGAATATTTAACCGAAGTGGTGAATGATGAAATAACTGGGGCTTGGCATGTACTGGCAAGAAGAAGAAAAATAAATTGCTGATTTGATTCCCTATTTTTGCAACTCCAAAAAACAAACATGACCATACACAAGGAAGGATATCCAACAATTGCAATTGTTACCGTTGTATCTGCAGCATTAATACTCACTATCCACTTGCATCTAGAGCCAATTTCTTCCATCCTTGGATGGTTAGCTTATATTATTGTTATAGGTTTTTGGCTTTTTATCATTTCATTTTTCAGGCTCCCAAAAAGAGTACACACGTTTGATGAAAATGCCATCATTGCGCCAGCAGATGGGAAAGTTGTGGTTATTGAAGAAACAATTGACGAAGAATATTTTCATGAAAAACGCCTACAGATTTCGGTTTTCATGAGTCCTGCCAATGTGCATGTAAATAGAAATCCCATTTCAGGAAAGGTGCTTTATAGCCAATACCACAAAGGCAAATACCTTGTTGCCTGGAATCCAAAATCATCAACTGAAAATGAGCGACATAGTATTGTGCTATCAAACCCCCGCATCACCATTCTTGTGAAGCAAATTGCAGGTGCGTTGGCTAGAAGAATTATAAACTATGCAAAAGTTGAAAGTGCCCAACAGCAAAATGAGGAATTTGGTTTTATAAAATTCGGAAGCAGGGTTGATCTATTACTTCCATTAGATGTAAAAACTGAAGTTAAGATTGGTGATGTAGTAAAAGGCGGCGTTACCATCCTTGCACGCTATTAAACACTAGAATAGTCTAATTACCTCTCCAAGGTTTTGCACTACATGTGTGGGCTTTACCATTTCAGTTGGTGGCTGTGCCGGGTTGAAATAAATGGTATCCATGCCAGCATTTATTGCACCCAAGATATCTACTTCAAGTGTATCCCCCACCATTATTGATGTTGACGCTGAAGTATTCACCTTGTTAAGTGCATATTCAAAAATAGCTAAGTGTGGCTTCATAATCCCAGCTTGTTCCGAGGTGATTACCTCTATGAAATAATGGTCAATCCCACTATTCTTGAGTTTTTCATACTGGGTTTTTTCAAATCCATTGGTGATGATGTGCATTGGATAGGATGCCTCTTTAAGGTGATTGAGTAAATCAATACAACCTGGGAAAAGCGCTGTTTTTGTAGGAAGGATTTCAAGATAACGCTCACTCATTTCTTTTGATAATTCTTCATCATGAATTTTATAATCAACCAAGGTTCGCCACATCCGCTTCCAGCGTAACTCTTCCCTATTAATATGTCCCTTTCTGAAACGTTCCCAAAAAATTGCATTGTGGTGGTGATACGTTTTATGAAAATCCTCAAACTGGCCGTTTGTTTTATCTCCCAGTTGAAGCTCATGGTATAGGTCAAGCAATGTAGCTTCTGAATTTGAGTCAAAATCCCATAAGGTGTGATCAAGATCAAAAAATATATGATGATATTTCTTTGCCATGGTAATGCGAATGTAAGATAGAAGAAAGAGAATTATGTAATATCAAAGATTAAAAAACAAGACCTTACCTTTGAAAAAAAGTGTATGAACGTAGTCATAACAGGAGCTTCACGTGGGATAGGCAAAGAATTGGCAGAACATTTTGCCAGAGAGGGTGGCCATCTTTTTCTTTGTTCCAGAAAGATGGGAAAAACATTGGATTGGCAGAAACAACTGATGTCGGCAAATAATATTCAGGTATCAAGCTTTGATGTTGATTTAGAACAACCATCAGGGGTGAAGGGATTTGCCGATCAACTTCTTAACGCCACTGATAGCATTGATATATTGATAAACAATGCTGGCACCTATGTGCCGGGTAGCATTTACAATGAGCCGGAGGGTCAGTTGGAAAAAATGCTTTCAGTAAACTTAGTTGCAGCATATCATCTAACGCGGGCATT
>CAMBGO010000048.1 GCA_945866165.1 Chitinophaga pinensis
TGGGTAACCTGGTGCAGGGCGAATGCCTACATAAGATTCTCTTATTAATTCTTCATTGTCAAGTTTTTCATCCGCAGCATAACCCCAGTACTTTACTCTTACTAGTTTATGAATATATTCCGCAAGTGCTTCAGCCAATCTGTCGGCAAGTGCCTGTAACATGATTTTACTATAGTCATCATATTCTTTTTCAAATCTTTGAATATGCGTTTCAATGCCTTTAATTGTTACTGCAAATGCACCAATATGGTCTTGTTTATCAACACTAGTAGGCGCAATAAAATCTGCCAAGGATATATTGGGTTGGCCTGCTGCTTTTTTTGATTGTTGTCGAAGGAATTGTAATTCCAATTCTTTGTTTTGGTTTTTATCAATTAGTGTTACACTGTCTTTTTCGTTGCTGTTAGCTTGCCAGAAGCCAATTACTGCGTGTGCACTAAGCCATTTTTCCGTTTTTATTTTTTCTAGCATCAATGTTGCTTCATCATATAGCTTCGTTGCTTCTTCTCCAATAATATTATCTTTTAGGATCCCTGGATATTTACCGTGCATTTCCCATGCAATAAAAAAAGGAGTCCAATCAATGAAAGGCGCAATTTTATCAATTGAAATTTCTTCGATTGTTTTTATTCCAGTAAAAGTGGGATTAACTAGTTCGACTTTATTCCAATCAATTTTGTATTTGTTTATTAGTGCTTTTTCGTAGGAGATATGTTCTTTTGATTTTTTCTTATTTTCAAATTCAACTTTTAGTTTTTCATACGCTTCATTGGTTGACGAAAGGAATCCTTCTTTTTGATGGCTTAGTAGTGATCCTGCAACAGATACGCTTCTACTTGCATCCAACACATGAACTACACCGTTATCGTATTCCGATGCAATACGAAGTGCGGTGTGCATTCTTGAGGTAGTAGCACCCCCAATAAGTAATGGTTGCTTCATTTTTCTTCTTTTCATTTCAGATGCTACGTAAACCATTTCGTCTAAAGATGGCGTGATAAGTCCACTTAATCCGATGATATCCACATTGTATTTTTCAGCTTCATCAAGAATCTTATTTGCGGGAACCATAACACCTAAGTCTATAATTTCATATCCATTGCATCCAAGAACAACGCCAACAATATTTTTACCAATGTCGTGAACATCTCCTTTCACTGTTGCCATTAAGATTTTTCCAGCTGATGAGCCTTCTTGCTTTGATTCTTCTATAAAAGGGGTGAGTACGGCAACGCTTTTTTTCATCACCCTTGCACTTTTTACTACTTGAGGCAAAAACATTTTACCAATACCAAAAAGGTCGCCAACTGTATTCATGCCATCCATCAAAGGACCTTCGATTACGTCTAGTGGTTTAGGGTATTTTAATCTAGCCTCTTCTGTATCTTGCTCTATAAATTCTGTGATGCCATTAACCAATGCATGTTTCAATCTTTCTTCGACTGTTGATTCTCTCCAGGCCTCATCTCGTACCTGAACTTTTCCTTTTGCTTTTACCGATTCTGCAAAACGTATTAATTTTTCAGTTGCTTCGTTTTCATCGTTTCCCTTGTTTAGGATAACATCTTCGCATAAATTTCTGAGTACAGCATCAATCTCGTCATACACTACAAGCTGCCCTGCATTTACGATACCCATGTCCATGCCTGCTTTAATCGCATGATATAGGAATACTGAGTGCATTGCTTCGCGTACATGTTCATTGCCACGAAACGAAAAAGAAAGATTACTTACTCCTCCTGAAATTTTTACCAGGGGATATTTTGCTTTTATACTTTTTGTTGCCTCAATAAAATCAACACCATAGTTATTGTGCTCCTCAAGTCCGGTAGCAACTGCAAAAACATTTAGGTCAAAAATGATATCTGATGGTGGAAAGTCAAGTGTTGTTGTGAGTATCTTGTATGCCCTGTCTGCTATTTTTATTCTTCTCTCCAGGTTGTCGGCCTGACCTTCTTCGTCAAAAGACATTACTATCACAGCTGCGCCAAAGCTCCTACAAATTGTTGCGTGTTCAATGAATTTCTCTTCACCTTCTTTAAGGGAGATTGAATTCACAATACATTTGCCTTGAACACATTTCAAACCTGCATGGATGATTGAGAATTTTGAGGAATCAATCATGATAGGAATCCTTGCGATATCAGGTTCACTTTGTAGCAGATTCAGGTATGTTACCATTGCCTTTTCACCATCAAGCAATGCATCATCCATATTTACATCAAGAATCTGTGCCCCGTTTTCAACTTGTTGCCTTGCCACTACGAGTGCATCTTCATATTGTTCTTCCCTAATGAGGTTTGCAAATTTTTTAGAACCTGTCACATTTGTTCGTTCGCCTACATTTACAAAATTTGTTTCAGGTCTTATAACCAAGGGTTCAAGTCCTGACAACCTCATGTATGGTTTGATATGTAGGGTTTTTGACATTATTTATTTATTCAGGCTACGTTTTCAATTACCGGACATGGCCTTGGTTTTATTTTTTTCACTTGTTCTGCAATGTGTTTAATGTGATCAGGTGTTGTACCGCAGCATCCGCCTACAATATTCACGAATCCTTCTTTTGCCCAGTCTTCGAGAAAATGTGCAGTTTCTTCAGGCGTCTCGTCGTATTCACCCATTGCATTTGGCAGTCCGGCATTGGGATATGCTGAAGTATAACATGATGCTAATTGAGAGAGTTCTTCTATATGTGGTCGCATTTGGTTAGCACCTAAAGCACAATTTAGTCCGATGCTTATGGGTTTTGCATGTTCTACACTTGTATAGAAAGCCTCGAGGGTTTGTCCGCTCAATGTTCTACCTGAAGCATCTGTTATTGTTCCGCTGATCATAAGCGGAAGTTCTTTTTGATTATGATCTCGAAAATATTTTTTTATTGCATAGATGGCCGCCTTTGCATTCAATGTATCGAATATGGTTTCCACTAGCAATAAGTCAACTCCTCCCTCCACCAATGCTTTCACTTGTTCATAGTATGCTTCTGAAACTTCATCAAAACTAATTGACCTGAATCCGGGGTTATTTACATCTGGTGAAAGTGATAGGGTTTTGTTCATTGGGCCAATAGCACCAGCAACAAATGGTCCACCATCGTTTTTTCTTTCAGGAAATTTATCATGGTATTCAGTAACTGCAGCTTTTGCACAAGCTGCTGCTGCAAGGTTTATTTCGTATGCCAGGTGACTCATATTATAGTCGGCCATGGATACAAATTGTGCATTGAAGGTATTTGTCTCAATGATATCGGCACCCGCTTCAAGGTATTGTAAATGTATTTCCTTGATAATTTGTGGTTGGGTAATAGACAAAAGGTCATTGTTACCCTTAAGGTCTGAGGTCCAATCAGCGAACTTTGTCCCACGGTAATCCGATTCAGTGAGTTTATGCCGCTGTATCATGGTGCCCATGGCTCCATCGATAACCAGTATTCTCTTTTTCAGCAATGCATGGATGTCTATCATAATTAAAGGGTTGCAAAGATACTAAAAAGACCTTGAGGGGCAAAGAGTTCAGCGGCTCAAAAATGATAAATATGCAATGTTTAACGGTTTAATTGATATATTTCAAATTCAATACTGACAGCCTTTTGATGATTTTATATTGATTTTACTAACAGATCATTTTTTATTATTAATTATCCCAATTGTTATTGAATATAACTATCAACAGGCAACCTGTTTCGTATGCTTTTGGCCAAGGTCATTTCATCTGCATATTCAAGTTCTCCGCCGAAAGAGATGCCCCTGGCTATGGTAGTGAACTTAACTGTATTTTCAGGAATCTTTTTTCTGATATAGTAGATTGTAGTATCTCCTTGAATAGTTGGGTTGAGCGCAAAAACAATTTCTTTAATTTCTTCGGTTTCAACCCTTTTAATCAGTGGTTCTATGGTGAGTTGATCCGGGCCAACTGCATCCAATGGTGAGATTATTCCACCTAAAACGTGGTATAGTCCATTAAATTGTTCTGTAGTTTCTATCGCAATCACATCTCGAATATTTTCAACCACACAAATGATGTCTTTTTTTCTTGATGGGTTTGTGCAAATAGTGCAAAGCATTTGATCAGAAATATTGAAACAACGCGAACAGAATTTAATTTCTGACCTCATTTGTGATATTGTTTCACTGAAATATTTTACATCATTTGCATCTTGTTTTAGCAGGTGTAAAACAAGTCTGAGTGCTGTCTTTTTACCTATTCCTGGTAATTTGGAAAACTCTCTAACAGCAGCTTCAAGCAAGTGTGATGATAAATTCATGTGATTTTTTACAGTGAAACAGTTCTAGTAAAATTTAGTTTATTATTAATTACTTCCTTTTTGAATTTCTTTAATATCAATAGTAATTTCATTCTCGAAATTAGGTTTAACTATAATTTTCTCTCCTCTAGGAATAACCCTTTCAGGATGACGTTTTTTCCAGTAATCTCCAGTAGTCCATTTACCATTCGAATCGATATCAAATAAAATCTCAATAGAATATTCTCCTGGAGGGAATAACTTTATTTTATCGTTTTTTACCGACAGGTATTTTTTTAAAATGAGATCAATTGATGATTTGATAAAAATCATTGGGTGAAGGCTTGAGTCAAAATTTTTTGTATTGAAACTTAAGCTTCCATATTCTGATTCTTTTTTAGTTGTAAATGAAAGGGTATCAGTTTTAATATAGTTTAATCCCGCAGTATCTGTTGCGAAATCTTTTTCAATGATTAATTTATGAACCGTATTTTCTTTCCATGGTACTTTGAATGTAAATATTTTCTTAGTTGAATCTATTTCTATAGTATAGTCATTTAGCTGTTCGAATTTTTCATTTGATAGTCTTATTTTCCCTGTATCAAAATTCTTTATTGGAGTAGTTGAGACTAACTTTAATTCTGAAAGAAGGTCTTGCTTGTCAACTTGAAGGTTATTTGAAAATTTAAGAGATTTTTCTTCGGATCTCTCTGTTGACTTATTGGGTTCTATTTTTTCGGCTTTTTGAACTGTTTTTGGTTTACTGTCTAAGCTATCTCCAAATGCATATATTGTAAATGAAGTATCTTCTCCAATAATAACGGGCCTGTCAATAAATCCAATCATTTCATTTGCCTGATCATATTTTTTTGAACCATCTTCGTCTTTTAAAGCAAAGAGATTGTATTTTCCGGGCTTTATGTATTTGAATGAATAGCTGCCATCACCTTTCAATTTTGTGTAGTATCGCGGAGTTTTTTTTGCAACTGCTGAATCATCAAAATTATTTTGCAATACTACGATTAAGGTACTGTCAGTTTTCCCTGTTTCAGCTATTACTGTTTTTCCAAATAGAAAGCCGGTATCAATATATGTTCCTGTTGAAAAGACAAATGAGAATTTTTGCAGTATGTTATTTTCATTGATATCTTTTATTGAATTGCTAAAATCAATAAAATAAGTTGTGTTTTTCTCTAAACTATCTTTTAGTTCTATATTAACATTTTTTAATCTTCCTACTGCTTCAGGATTTTTTTTTGGTATCGGTGAATAAATCAGCTTTTCAAATGGGTTGTCAAGCGTTATGAATTCGTCGAAAGTAAGTACAAGGCGGTTTCCTTTAAAATTAACTGCTCCAGAAGGAGGGATGGAGCCAACAAATTTTGGTGGAATTGAATCCCTGGGACCTCCGCTTGGTGCAATTTGCTGTCCACAACTTGATAAAAAAACACTTATGAAAATTATAGGCGCAAAGATGATTACAGGACAGTATTGAAATAACTTCTTCATTGTAGTGTAAAGATAAACTTTTATCTATTCAAGCAAGTTCATTACTCTTCGTTATCTATTTCAATTTCTGCAATGGCAAGCTTGTTCGTTTTTACAAAATTGCACCAGTGACAATCTGGTTTGCCGCAGCCAGTATAAAAGTCTCTTGCCTGAATCCTGTCCCAGGCAAATTTAATCTGTTCTTTCACCTGAATTATATCCTCATCTTGAATAAGTACTTTTTTCGAGGTTATTTGCTTTTTTTTATTTGGTTCAACAAAATCAAATTCAGTGCTTACTACACGGTATTTTCCATTTTCGTTGTTGTCCACTAACAACTTATAAAATACAGCTTGCCTCCAGTAGTCCCCGCCATACGGAGGTTGTTTTTCGGGGGTTCTAAATTTTTCTATTGCCTTTTCTGGATCTCCTGTTTTGTAGTCAACAATATTCACATTGTTGCCATCAAATTCCATCTTGTCTATTTTGCCTTTTAATGGAACGCCATCAACAACAATATTCCTGATGTTTTTTTCAATCGAAACTATTTTTGATAGTTGATTTATTTTTTCTTGGTAGTATTTTTCAAGGACTTCTTTCCCATACTCCATTCTGCGTTCAAATTCTTTTTTTGTAAAACTTTCTCTATGTTTATATAGGTAGTTGATGAAATCTTCTTTGAGTAATTCCAGGTTTGGGAATTTGTTATCAGGATCATTTTTCATTTTTACAAAAAACATTTCAAGGGCATAGTGTATAGCAGATCCAAATTCCAGTGTTTCATTTTTAGGCGATGGAATTCTTATTAGGTTTTTGTAATAAAATTCAAGAGGACATTTTAAATAATTGTTAAGTGCTGTCACATTCATTGAAAACTTTTCTAATGACTTATCGATTATGTCAGTATCCATTTTTTGAATTAATGGCTGGTTATTACTTGATAGTAATACAAAGGCGAATTCTGCTAGTGTTTTTTCTTCTAGGTCACCCGAATGTTCATTTAAGGTATGCATTGCCTTGATTTCTTCTAAGAATACAGAGGGTTCGAGTTCTTTGCCATCTTCTTTAAAATTGGCATAGGATATTGTCAAATGTTTTGCAGCTCTTGTCAATGCCACATAAAACAACCTTCTCAGCTCTTCAAGGTCTGATGAAGATGTATTTGAAAGGAAGATGGTATCTGGTAATGTAAAACCTTTGTTTCCAGGTCTTTTTTTCTCCCAATAAGACGAATTACATCCTGCAAAAAATATATGTTCAAATTCTAGTCCTTTTGAACCGTGGCATGTTAGCAAGTTCACTCCCTTTTCATTTCCACCAACTTGAACAATTGGTAAACTCAGGTTTTCTTTTTTCATCAGTTGCAGTAATGAAACAAGTTCTTCTAAGTTCATTGTTGGATTTTTTCTCGTTTCATCTTTGATGAAATCAAATAATGCTGTTAGCACCTGTAGTTGCCAAGTACTATCATTTGATTGCATAATGGCACCAATGATTCCTGCTTGTTGAATGATTTGTTCAAATAAACCTTGAAGTGTTTTATTTGGAACAGAACCTATGAGTTCTTCAATAATTTTACCAGTTTGAGCAAGTTCTTCTGTTAGGTTTGCCTCAAACAAGCTTGGTGAAACGGAGTTCGTTTTTTCACTAATTAATTTCCTAAATCCGGTTGGTTGTTTTTTAAATTTCAGCTCATTGTTTTCAATGCTTAACCTTGCAATTTCAAGTGGTTTTATATGAAACCAATCGTAATGCAGTATCTCAAATAACATTTCATCTCCACTAAATGGTGTATCCATTTCCGAACTGAGATATTCAAGCAGCCGCACGATTTTTTTAACTAGTGGAATTTCGAGCAGGTTCAGGTTTTTTTTGCTGTAGTATGGTATGTTACGTGATTTCAAAAAAGCTGATAAATCCTCTCCATATTTATTTTCTTTATATATAACAGCAATATTTTTCGGTTCAATGCCACTGTTAACAAGACTTTCAATTGAAAGGGTTATCCCAATCATTTCTTCTCTAGGCGAACGATAAGTAACCAATGAGGGAATAATATTTATGTGTTGAAGTATCGGATTTTCAGCTGTTAGTTTTTTACTTAATCCGCTAATATGATTAGTTAGTCGTTCATTATTTTTATCAATTAGTGTTTTTGAAATGTCTAAAATATCTTGCACTGACCGATAGTTTCTTGTAAGCATGATGGTTTTCATTGAGGGAAATCGTTGTTTAATCATCAGCATGTTTTCAACGTTAGCCCCCTGAAAGCGAAAGATGGATTGATCGTCATCGCCCACAATAAAAATATTCGGATCATTCCAGTAGCTAATCAGTAAATCGATAATTTTATTCTGTGTTCCACTTGTATCTTGATACTCATCTACTAAAATGTATTGAAACTGTTCCTGATACCTTGCAAGCAAAGAGTTATTTTCTTCAAATGCATTAATCACCCAATTGATCATGTCGTCAAAGTCATAGCGTTTTCTTTCTCGCATCAGCTCTTGGTAATTATCAAATTCAATTACTGCCGCTTCTAATTTCCCCATTTTCTCTTTCTCTTCTTTGATTTGCTCTATTTTCAAATCACCTGCCTTAAACTGATTTTGTTTTCTCTGATAGATATATTCTTTTCTATTAGGGAGGTCATCTATATATTCTTTGATAGCATCAATAATAAGTTGTTTTGTCAACCCTTCCCTTTTAATAGTACCGAAAAGATTTTTGAGTGGTTTTGCTTCATAATAAACGTCACTTCTATATCTTTTTAGTGGATTTCCTTTTTTAAACCCATCGATCAATTCACGAAGCATGGCGATTGATTCTAGTTCTGAAATGGCATCAAGAGATGACTTTTCAAAAATTGAAAGATTATCCTGTATAACTTGATTGCAAAAGGAATGGTATGTATGAATGTTTACCCTGTAAGCATCAGGTCCAATCATTTTCAACAATCTTTTTCGCATTGCCACTGCACCTGAATCTGTGTAGGTTAAACATAAAATATTTTCAGGCTGTGTATCCGAATCCATCAGTATTTTGCCAATACGGATTGCAAGAATTTGTGTTTTACCAGTACCGGGGCCTGCTATTACCATCACTGGTCCCTCTATTGAATCAACAGCTATTTTTTGTTCTGGATTCAACTTATCATATTCTAGTTTGAATTGGGATGCTAGTTTTTGTTGCTCTGAATTCATATTGGTGTTTTAGCCTCTTAATGTTGGGGGTTAAAAAAATATCTTACAATTTACAACAATTCGCCTGCTCAAGCATTAGGTTTATATAACAAAAGTTCAAGCGATGTCTGTTCATAAATTTCAAAAGATTCAATTCATTCCCACTTCATTAAATGAGACATGGGATTTCTTTTCTCATCCTAAAAACCTGGCCGTGATGACGCCTGATTATCTAAATCTCAAGTTCACAAATGAATTATATGGAGATGAAATGTATCCAGGTCAGGTAATGACATATAATGTTAAACCTATTTTGGGAATTCCTATGTTTTGGATGACTGAAATTACCCATGTAGTGCCCAAGAAGTTTTTTGTGGATGAACAACGCTTTGGTCCGTATTCTATGTGGCATCACCAACATCATTTTAAGGAAGTGGAAGGCGGGGTAGAAATGACAGACCTGATTCATTACAAGGCACCTCTTGGTATATTGGGGGATATTGCAAATGACCTATTCATCAAACGACAGCTTGAGGGTATTTTCGAATTCAGAAAGAAAAAGGTAGAGGAAATCTTTTTTAATAAATAGCCCGATATAAGCAAGCGCTAATTAAATTATACAATTATCCAGGCATCCTGGATATATATTTTTCAATTTGTTTAATTTGATCAACCACCTGCGGTGTAGTGGCCTTCTGGGCCTTTGCTTTTTTGAAAAAGTCTTTTGCTGATCGGAATTCCCTTTTTTGCATCATAATCTGACACATCTGAAGGTAGGCCAATGCCGAGCTTTCTTTATCGGGTATTCCTACGCGGATAGCTTGCCTTATGAGGCTTTCCCCTTCCTTCATATTTCCTTTTTGCATTGCCATCATTCCTAGCTGAAGCTTGTTTGCACCTTCTGCCTCTTTCATGGGCATACCCAAGGAAAGACTTTTTTTCATGAACTTCTCTGCGCTATCAAAGTCTTGTTTGGTCATGGCAATGTTTCCCTTTAAGGTGTAGTAGACAGACCTTATCGGGGTGTAGAGCAAGCCGGGAAACTGGATGCCATTCAATATTTTTTCTGCACCTTCAATATCTCCCTCTTCCAGGTATTCCTGAATCAAGCGAAGTGGTCCAATGAAATAGTGGGTGAATATGCATACTAAGGCAATAATATAGAGTGCAAGTGAAGGCCAGAACCCACTTGAAATATTTACAGCTATTGCTCCTAACAAAGCAATAATTCCAATGGCAAGGCGGTATTTAATGAACAGATTGAATAGCTTCATAAGTGGCAAAGATAAGGAAGTTTGTGGGTTGGCTATATTAGAATGGGTTTAATAATTTCATCAATAAGCTTCAAAAAAGTGATTGATTCAATTACCATGGGGTTTCTTACATTTACGAAGTACTTCCGCTGAAGTAGATGCATATTTTTTCAACGACAAATACAATTCATATTATTTCAATTAATATATTTTTTTATTTGGTTAGTAAAATTCAAAAAAATAAGGGATGAAAAATTCAATGATTCTTGGTTTGTTTTTTATGGCATTCACCGTTGGAGTTTGTGCACAAAAAACGTTTGAAATTAGCAAGGTTGAATTGAAGAATAAAATCATGGGTGGGTGGGCAGGTCAGACTATTGGGGTAACATTTGGGGGCCCCATGGAGTTTAGGTACAATGGAACAATCATAAATGACTATCAACCTGTGCCTTGGTATGATGGTTATTTAAAAAAGACGATGTTGGAAAATCCAGGTTTGTATGATGATCTCTATATGGATCTAACCTTTGTAGAAGTTTTTGAAAAAGAGGGATTGGATGCCCCTATTGAATCTCATGCAAAGGCCTATGCCAATGCTGGTTATGCGCTCTGGCATGCAAACCAGGCTGGGAGGTATAATATTCAGCATGGTATCATGCCGCCATTATCTGGTTACTGGAAGAATAATCCACATGCTGATTGTATTGATTATCAGATTGAATGTGATTTTGCAGGACTGATGTCACCAGCTATGCCAAATGTGGCTTCAGCTATTTCAAATCGTATTGGACATATTATGAATTATGGAGATGGATTTTATGGGGGTGTTTATTTGGGAGCATGTTATACCCTCGCATTTAATTCTAATAATATTGAATTTATTGTTAGCGAAGCATTGAAATCCATTCCCAAGGAAAGTAATTATTACAAGTGTATAGCTGATGTTATTAATTGGCACAAGCTATATCCACAAGATTGGCAAAAGACATGGTTTGAGGTGCAAAAAAAATGGACTAATGACATAGGTTGTCCAGACGGAGTTTATGCTCCATTCAACATTGATGCAACCGTTAATTCTGCCTATGTTGTAATTGGATTACTATATGGTCAGGGTGATTTTACACAAACGATGGAAATTACTACACGGTGTGGGCAAGATGCAGATTGCAATCCTTCCTCAGCGGGAGGTATATTGGGAACAATGATAGGCTATGATAAGATTCCAGCTTATTGGAAGAAAGGCTTGAAGGAGGCAGAAAATATTGAATTCAAATATACCTCAACCTCTTTAAATAAGGTCTATGATATCGGCTTTCGCCATGCTATTCGTAATATCTTAAATCATGGGGGCAAGGAATTCGGTAATTATGTTTCCATAAACATGGAAGAGATCATTCCTGTAAAATATGAGCAATCTTTTACAGGTATATTTCCAAACGCAAAAATTAATGTTAACAAGGAATTAAAAGGTGAGTATGCATTTTCTTTTGAAGGAACGGGCTTTGTTGTTAGGGGTGAAACTGCAAAATGGGAATCACTTAGCCAAGATGTTTTTAATATGGAAGTTTTTGTAGATGGGAAAAAATACGAAGTAGCTTCTTTGCCTGTGGCTTTTTTAAATAGGCGTCATGAACTGACTTGGGATTATAGTTTACCTTTTGGTAAGCACCAGGTAAAGTTGAAATTATTAAATGAAATCAAGGGTGAATATTGTAAGCTATGGGATGTTATCATCTATAATGAAAGACCAACCATGCAAACCACTGATCAGTTATATCGATTTAAATCAAATTAATTGTAATTATTTTTTTATTAAAATATTGCTTTTGTTGTTCAACTTAAGAAGTATATACACTATCTACTCTTGTTTTAACTCGAAAATGGTGATCTCAAAATATCAACATTGATATTAACAGAATCTCGTTTATTTTAAAGCCCACTTGGTTTGGCTTAAAATCTTTAATTTTATCCTAAATGTATTTTGATGTCAAAAGTTAAGAGCCAAAAGCCCGTTATTGAAAAGGCAGCTAGTCAGTCAACAGTTAAAAATTCTACACAGTGGCCTGATTTCGGAATTTTTTTTATCATTTTATATTTATTAGTTGAGTTTATACCCGTTTTTGAAGGTATTGATGTGATTGGTTCACAATGGTTTTTACTGACAATACTAAATATTGTTGTGGTTGTATTTGTGCTCGTAAGAAAAAATTATTATCAGGAAACCATAAAAAATCTTTTTAAATCTTATTCAGCAATTGTTTATGTATTATTAATTGTGTGGGGTTTGTGTTCATATTTTTATGCTGTTAATAAATCAGAGGTACTTGTAAATGGAGCAAGGTTAGTCGATACTGGTGTTGCTTTTTTTAATATTGTAGTCCTGATTTCAGCCCGTAAAGAAAATTTTACCTATTCTTTACATATCATCACTTTTATACTTTTGTATCAATCCTTGTCCATCTTAAAAGAGTTTTATGATGGTTTCAAAGAAGGTGTGAACTTTGATGGATTGGTATATGGCTTAAAGGGGAATGCTGGAAATAAAAATATTATGGCAGCTGTACTTGCCATTAAAATTCCATTTGCACTTTATACAGTTTATGAAGGAAGAAAAGCGCTAAGAGTAATTGGATTTTCATCTTTATTGATAGCCATATTTGCAATTTTTATTATTAATGCTAGAACTGCTTATATATCAATTTTTGGTGCAGCTATTTTATATATAATATTCTTATTTATTAATTTCTTTCAGGATAAAAAGGCAAGAAAAAAGCTGTTAATTTCAATTTTATTTGTCATTATTCCTCTAGGCCTTGCTTTTTTCCTTGCGCAGGGTATTGTTTCAAATGCAAGGGAAGATTCAGGTAATACTTTTGGCACATACGGAACCGTAACAGAAAGGCTAAAGTCAATTTACGTTGAGGCTACTTCAGCATCAGGAAATTCACGTATCGCTTTCTGGGGTCATGCAACGGATTATATTAAACATCATCCTATATTCGGCGGAGGGTTGGGTAATTGGAAATTAGTATCAATACCTTATGTAAAGGAGATTACAAATGATCTTATAGTGCCTTATCATGCACACAACGATTTTTTTGAAATTACTGCAGAGCTTGGTATTCCGGGAGGCCTCTTATTTATTTCTTTATTTATAATAATGGTTTATTATAC
>CAMBGO010000049.1 GCA_945866165.1 Chitinophaga pinensis
TGGGTGGACTAAGCTATGGAATTTTGAATCAGGCTGAGCAACTAAGACACGTAAATACTGTTTCTTGGATTGAATTCAATTATTTGGGTGATTTGGTAGATAATGCCAAAAGTTTTTCCAATTTCAGTATTTCAGAATTATCTCATGGATACGAGGCTTCCAGAGAATTGAACCACATGGCAGATTTTTCGGTAATAGCTTATCAGAAAGACAAGCAATTATTCATCGAGTTCAACTATAATGATGAAACAGTTACTGAACAAAAAATGGAATTGCTGGCTGAAAAAACAATGGATAGTATTGATTATTTTATTGCTGAATTTGAAAATAATAATCAACAGTTTCTGTTGGGCAGACCTGCCACAACCAAAGGCATTGCGTATGATGTTATAAAACGGATAGAATCTGAACTAGGCGAGCCGGAAGATATCCTGGTTTTATCGCCATTGCAGTTAGGGATGTACTTTCATGCTTTGTCTGAAGAAGATGACAGAGCTTATTTCTGGCAATATGCCTACAAAATAAATGGTATCGTTGATGTAGATATTTTCCGCCTGACTTTTATTGAATTGCTGAAAAGACACCAGGTTCTGCGTACTGTTTTTAGAAATGATGTCATGTTGCGCCCGGTTCAGGTGGTATTGAAAGGACCTAAATTAGATTTTCGATTTGAGGATTTAAGTGAACTGTCCGCCGAGGAACAGGAAGCGAAACTCTTTGTCATCAGGGATGCTGATATAAAGGAAGGTTTTGATGTAGCGAATGGACCTTTGATCAGGCTGTATTTGATTAAACTCAAGGATGATGTTTTTTATCGTATCTGGAGTAATCACCATTTACTGCTGGATGGATGGAGTACTCAGGTTGTACTCAAAGAGTTTGATCAAATATATTTTGAAATGATTAATGAAAAACCAGTTCATTTGCCTGATTTACCTTCTTTTTCGACCTACATAAATTGGTATCAAAGTCTGCCTGTTAGCGAATCGCAACAGTATTGGAAGGAGTATCTGAAGGGTTATGAATATTCATTGTCACTGCCGGGTGATTTAATGAAACATTCAAAAGAATATATACCTACGGATTACTTCTTCAAAATAGATCCTGAGATTACCTCCATGCTTAGTGATTTTGCGACCTCTGCGGGTGTAACACTTAATGCCCTGGTACAATGCATGTGGGGGCTCATTATTGCACGACAAAATCAGGTAAATGATGTAGTTTTTGGTTCGGTTATTTCCGGTAGATCTTCCCTATTGGAGGAGGCTGACAAGATGGTGGGAATGCTGATTAATACTATCCCCAATAGAATTAGATTCGAACCCGAGACAAAGTTTAAATCATTGCTGAATCAAATGTTCAGAACATTTGTGGAGGGGGAACCCAATCATTATCTGCCGCTTTTTGAAATACAAAAACAAAGCACTTCCGGCAAGGATCTAATTCAAAACGTTATTACCTATGTCAATTATCCAGCTTCTGAAAGTGCTGACACACAACTCGCGGAAAACAGAGGATTTAGTATTGATGAAGATTCCATCCGTGTGTATGAAACCACACAATTTGATATAAATATTTTGGTGTATCAAGGTCAAGGTTTGGAGTTCAATGTAAAGTACAATTCGGATGCTTTCAGCAAAGAAGCAATTTCGGCTATGTCCGGACTCTGGTATGCGCTTTTCAATAGAATTTTAATTATTGAGGATATAGATGTAAAAAATTTATTGTCAGTTACCGATGAGGAGAGATCCATTTGTTTGTCCGGACCTGGTATTGGAGAAAACAGGGAAATTCCTTTTAAAAATGTACTTGAATGCCTTGAGGTAGCTTTCCTTAAGCAACCAAATTCTATTTGTGTAGTCTATGGTGCTGAAGAATACACCTATTCGGATTTTTGGAATGAGACCAGCCAATTTGCCCATTATCTAAGTCAAACCTACCAGTTGCAGGAGCCAGACTTTGTGGGTATTTGCATGCCAAGATCAGCGGCACAGCTTATTGCTTTGCTTGGTGTGATTAAAACCGGTTCAGCCTATGTTCCTTTCGATGTTTCCTGGCCAACGGAGAGAATTGACAGTGTGGTCGAAAATGCGAATTTGAAAGTTCTTGTTAACGAAGATACTTTTGTGGCATTCAGGCACTGGCTAAAAGAAAATTCGATATTAAATGTGCCACAAAACATAAATATAACAGGATCTAATACGGTTTATTGTATATATACTTCCGGTTCTACGGGAAGGCCTAAGGGTTGTAAAATAACTCATAATAATCTCCTAAATTATCTCTCACATGCAAATACATACTGGACAAAAAAAGAATCTTCAGAAGCAGCATATTTCAGCCCTATTTCTTTTGATTTTACTATTACCAGTATTTTGGGATGTTGGTTGAATCAGGGGAAATTAAAGGTTTATTCTGAGGATGAAAACGTCTATGATATTGTCAATGAAATTGTGGCGAATCCACACATGGATGTCATTAAACTTGCTCCTGCTCATGTCAATTTACTCGAGGTAGATATACTCATGGGTGCCACCTCCAAAACCTTCGTTCTTGGGGGTGAGGCTTTGACATCCAAGCATATTAAAAAATTAAATAAGAATAAGAATTGTAGAATCATCAATGAATATGGTCCTACCGAAGCTACCGTCGGATGTATAACGCATAGTATTGAAGAGGATGAAATTCCATTTATAGGAAAGCCCATTTGCAACACACAGGTTTTCCTTTTAAATGAAGATCTCGAATTGGTTCCTTATGGTGCTGCAGGTGAAATTTATATTGCCGGTTCAAGCGTAGGTCAAGGGTATTTGGGGATGAAAGAGTTAACGGAATCGCGGTTTTTGGCCAATCCTTTTGGGAATGGTTTTATTTACAAAACCGGTGATGTTGCCCGATGGACACACAGTGGAAAATTGCATTACCTCGGCAGAAATGACAATCAGGTAAAAATAAACGGTTTTAGGGTTGAATTAGATGAAATCATCAACACTGCTGAAAAACATCCTCAGGTAGAAACGTTTTACACGCTGGTTAACATGGATGAACAAGAAATATCAAAACTATTGGGATTCTACACCGGTAGTGTAGATGAACTTAATTTATCAGAGTATTTGTCCAGGCAATTACCGGACTATATGGTTCCTTCAATTATACAAAAGGTTGATTCTTTTGAATTAACGGTAAATGGAAAGATAGATAGGGAGAAGTTGCCGAAAATTACACCGGAGACTGCGAAGTCAGACACAAACCAACTTAGCAGCTCTGAAGAGTTTCTTAAGAAAGTCTGGTCTGAAGTATTAATGCTGGATGAAGACCAGATAAATCAGTCTTCCAATTTTATAAAACTTGGCGGAGATAGTATCAAGGCTATTCGATTGGTGGTAAGAATGAGAGAATTCGGATATAAGCTACATCTGAAAAGCATTTTATCCAGCCCGAATTTGTCTGCTACTGCCAAAGAAATAGAAAACACCAATGCCTCCTCCATGCTTGTGGAAGAAACGCTGCAAGGTTCATTTGTGTTGAGCCCAGTTCAGCAATTATTTCTTAAGAATGATTTTATCAGAGGTTCACTTACAGAAAAAAACTTTTACAATCAAAGCAGGCTGCTAAAATTCAACAAAAATTTAACGGCATCTAAGGTAAAACAGGCCATTAAAAAACTAATGGCCCACCACGATGCGCTTAGATTGAAATTTGATTTAACAAATCTGAATTCACAGGTATTTGATGATGCAAATCACCCCCAGTTTTTCTTTAGTGAGTTTTATCCGAATGATGAATTTACACATGATCTACCCGGTTACATTCAAGAACAAGGGATATCAGAAATTAAGCAAAAGATCAACCTGGATACTGGGGTTTTGCTCGCAGCCGGGTTGTATCAAGGTAAAGGTGAATCATGCATCTTAATCAGTATTCATCATCTTGCAGTAGATCATATTTCGTGGGAGTTTATTATACAAGATTTTATTTCTATACTCGAGCAAGACGATACGGAATTACCTCAAAAAACACATAGTTATAAAAAATATTGTGAGTATTTCACAGGAATGAATAGTCATCCTGCTGAGGAGGAAGCAATGAATTATTGGTCTAAGATTGAAAATAAACAGGAAGTTAACCTGAGGCGGGCGAACAAGGTAAAAGGTTCATTTGCAAGTTATGATACACAAAATATTAATTTCTCAAAAAATGACTCCAGAACTGTGATGTCTGCTGTTGCTGCTTCAGGCAGTATTGATATTCAGGTATTGTGCCTCAGTGCTTTGACTGAATCTTTGGGAAGTGTTTTCGGAGAGGGCAAATTCAGATTTCATCTTGAAGGTCATGGCCGGGATCTTGATAATACTATTGATGTGAGTCGCACAGTTGGCTGGTTCACAAGTATTACACCCCTGCTGTCGGAAAAAAAAGCGGAGGCTTTTGGCTTGCAGGACATGTTGAAATTGCGAGATGGCTTAAACATACAAAAGAAACTACTGCATTTTTATGGTGCCTGGCTCCGGTCAGACATTGCTAAAAACAACTGGTCGTCAAAGTCATGGATAGAGTTTAATTTCTTAGGCAGTTCTGTGTCAAGTTCAGATGCTTCAATGGTAACTGATGAAAACGGAAATGAATCCTCATTGAATCTATCGAACATGGCCGATTTGATTTTTGTAGGTGAATTGCGAAACGGCCACTTGAATTTCAAATTGACATTTGAACAGCATATCCTAACCAAAGACGAGAAAAAGAACCTCGTATTGCGTTTTAAGCATGAGTTGATTCGGCTGGCATCTTTGCTTTCAGAAAATGCCAACATATCCGAGGTAAATGAAACTTTTAATTATGCCTGTGTTGACCCCGAAATAAAATTATCCATTCAAAATCAATTTGGTGAAATAGAAAATATTTCAAAACTTACTCCATTGCAGCTTGGAATGTATTTTTTGCATTCCTCTAATTCTGATGCCAAAGCGTATCATTGGCAATACGGTTGCGAACTTTTTGGCGAATTAGATGTCAAAAAATATAAAGAGAGTTTTAGCGATTTGGTTCATCGTCATGGTATACTGAAAACAATCATAAGAGATGACATTGCTGCAGAACCCCTGCAAATCCAGCTGAAAGCAGTAAAGCCCGATTTTAGATTTATGGATGTAAGTTTAAATGATGAAGAGTACAACGAGGGCTTGATTAAGAAACTGATAAAGGAAGATTTGGATGAGCGATTTAATTTATCCGAAAAGCCGCCCCTAAGGCTTACATTGGTTAAATTGAAAGACCATCATTATTATCGTTTGTGGAGTAATCATCACATTATTCTTGATGGCTGGAGCACTGGAATTGTGCTGGATGAACTGGATAAAATCTATTCCGAAAAATTAGTAGGGATTCAATCTAAAAAGGAGTCAAAATCAGATTTTTCTGATTATTTATCTTGGTTGGACTCCTACGATGTAAAGAGCTCAAAGTTATATTGGCAAGGGTATTTAAAAGGAATTGAAAACATAGTGGAAGTTAACGCTGATAAAATCAGCACGGGGGAATTTGTTCACAAAGACTACAACTTTCATATTTCCAATGAAACCACTTTACGACTGAAGGGATTTCTTGCTCAGAATCAGATAACCTTAAATGTAGCTGTCCATTTCTTTTGGGCCCTCATACTATCCAAACATTCAAATAACCCGGACGTCGTATTTGGATCTGTTGTTTCAGGCCGGCCTCCTGAAATTGAAGGAGTAGACCAGGTTGTGGGCATGTTTATCAATACAATACCGGTAAGGATTATATTCAGCGATGAAAATTCGCTTCTCAATCAGTTAAAGCATTTTCAACAAAGCTTTTATGATAGTATGCCCCATCATTATGTAAATCTTGGGGATATCACCAGTGCCACAATACCCGGAATATCTTTAATCAATAATATCCTGACATTTGAAAAAGAATCTGATGAATCCTTTGGATTTAACGGGGAATCAGAAACACCTTTCCAAATAAAACATGAGTATGTATTTGAGAGTACAAATTACAGCCTAAATTTTATAGTTAAACCGATTAATGGTCTATCATTTACAGCCAAATACAATTTTGCAAGCTACAGTGAAGAGAAAATTAGTAAGCTTGCATCTGACTGGAATACTGTTATTAGCAGCTTACTTGATCGACCGGATGTTTCTATACATGATGTAATATTGGATGGTAATACAAGAAGCAATGGTGTTCCAGAATCATCCCAATCTACCTCGACTGCAGACTTTTCTTCCAACAATAAAGCCTCAAATGATTCTTCCTTAGACCATTCTACTGAATATCAAAGGAATGAATGGGTTGACACGCTAAAAGAATTGTATGCCGAAGTGTTAGATTGTGAGGTTAATAAGATTGCGGTAGAAAAAGGATTCTTTGAAATGGGGGGACACAGCATAAATGCTATCAAAATACTCTCTAAATTAAGAAAAGAATTTGGCCTCAAGTTAAATTATTCATCTTTTGCAAAGTCCAATAGGATTAAAGATCTGGCGGCTATGTTGAAACAAGCAGATAAAGATGAACTACCCGAAATAATTAAAATAGAGGAGTGTGAAACATACGATGTGTCGCCTTCGCAGCGCAGAATGTGGCTATTGAGTCAGTTTCAGCATTCTGCTAGCTCCTATAATGTTCATTGGGCGTTTAGAGTGAATGGAGCGCTAGAAATATCTGTTTTTGATAAAGCTGTTAAGTCACTGATCAGGCGACATGAGATATTAAGAACAGTTTATAAAGAAGATCAACACGGTAAGTTAAAACAGGTTGTACTTAATGAAGATAGCCCGGTCTTTAATGTGGATGTTGTTAGGAGATTTAATGATAGTGAGGAAATAAATACTTATCTGAACAAACAGATAAAGAATTCTATCGATCTTCAAATTGGTCCTGTTTTTAAAATTATTTTAATTGAAGTTAGTACAATTCAATATGAGCTGTATATTATTCTGCACCACATAATCAGTGATGAAAGAACGAAAGAAGTTGTATTAAATGATTTGAGTGTTTTTTATCAGCATTTTAATAATCAAAATAGGCCAGCCCTCATTCCCCTCGATTTTCAATACAAAGACTATTCTCAATGGATTAATACTTTATTAATTAAAGATGAGGTCAGAGAAGAAAGAGAATACTGGTTGAATCAGTTGTCCGGAGAGCTTCCTGTTCTTGATATTCCATCTGATTTGGCGAGACCAGCTATTTTTATGCCAAAAGGAAAGCGGCTTCATGAAGTAATCGAAAACAAATCATTTGAAAAACTGAGAGTCGTTGCCCGACAAAATAACACGACGGTTTTTGCGGTTCTGCTCGCTTTGATAAAAAATATTATTTATCGTTATTCAGGTCAAAAAGATATCATTATAGGAACACCGATTTCGTTAAGGAATATTTCAAATCTTGAAAATCAAGTAGGATATTATTTGAATTCGTTGGCTATCAGAACCCAGATTAGGGAAGACTTGACGATTAATCAATTTGTTCAGCAAATACGAGAAAGTCTGAATAATGGCATTAGCCATAGTATAATCCCCTTTGATGAGATCATAGATTTAGTTGGCGTAAGACGAGACAAGTCCAGAAACCCGGTTTTTGATATTTGGGCTGATTACCACCAGTACAAAAACAAAGAGAATAAGGAAGTATTAAATATAGGCGGATGTAAAGTCGAAGAGTTTAACACCTCTATTAATTTAGGCCTTACCAAGTTTGATTTAACCTTTGTTTTTATTGAGGGCAAAAATCAATTAGAACTACAGTTTGAGTATAATGAAACTATATATGATTTCGGGATAATTAGAAACATTTTAGATAGTCTGTTGTTTTCGATCTCGAACCTCCCTAACGATTCAAATATTTATTTAAATGAAATTCCGTATTTATGTGAATATCAGACAAAAAAAATAGAATTGGCTTGTAATTCATCTCAACGGTTTGAATATAAAAAATCGGTACTGGATGACTTCGGCAAAGTAGTATCTCTTTTTCCCGAAAGGACAGCGGTTGTATGTGACAATCGGGCTTTAACTTACGGACAATTGGATTATTTAAGTGATGCTTTGGCAAACTATATGATTTCCGAATGCCACGTAAAAACTTCCGATTGGGTGGGCCTGTCTTTGAAGAGAAACGAATGGGTTATCATATCTATTTGGGCAATTATTAAGGTAGGTGCAGCCTATGTGCCAATAGATATTGCCTTACCGCAAAACAGAAAAGATTTCATAATTAATGACGCTAAAATAAGATTTGTTTTGACGGATGATGTTGTTGAGGAATTTAAAATTTGCCGGTCTCAATATGCTGGTAAAAAGACGACAGTCACAATATCTGGGAATGATTATGTTTACTGTATTTATACATCAGGAACTACTGGTCAGCCTAAGGGAGTGAAGATTAGCCATTTCAATTTGAAATCATCCAATGAATCTAGAGATGAGTTTTACAGAGATCGTGAGTATATTGGATATTCAATTTATTCATACGCCTTTGATGGTTCAGTAAATTTGTTTTTTAACACGCTGCTTACGGGAGGAACATTGTGTTTAAATTCCAGTGATGTTTTAGATGTATCTGAAATTTATCAAGATTTGTTAAAGTGTCATGCTGAAGTAATAGTATTACCTCCTGCTTTGTATGATTTGATTCTGGATAAGGGGCCGGTTACGACGTTAAAAAGGGTCATCGTGGCCGGAGAAGAATGCCATACTTCAATTGTGAGCAAACACTTCACTGTTAATCCAAAAACTTTACTCTATAATGAATACGGACCAACGGAATGTACCATATGGTCTTTGGTATATCCTGTTTTACTCAATGATAGTTATCGTAAAAAGATACCTATAGGGAAACCTATTCCGTTTTCCAAAATAAAGGTTCTCAATGAGACATTAAGTAAATCTCCGATAGGTGCAATAGGTGAATTATACATATGCGGCCCTGGAGTCACAGATGGTTATTTGAAAGATAAAAGTCAGAGAGACCGGTTCTTATCAATACCTTCCGACGGAGGCCCGGTATATTACAGAACAGGTGACCTTGTAAGATTTAATTCAAATATGGATCTTGAGTTTTACGGTCGTACTGATAAACAAGTCAAGGTGAGAGGATATAGAGTGGATCTCAATGAAATTGAACAGTGCATAAAAAATATTCCTGAGGTAAAGTCTGTTTATGTAAGAGCCATAAAGGCTGACCACGAAGTTTCTGTTCTTGCTTATTACACTGGACATCTTGATAAATCAAAAATTATTCAGAACTTATCGCTTCATCTACCAGATTATATGCAACCTTCTGCTATAATTCAATTAGATAATATTCCCCTGAATTTGAACAGTAAAGTTGATGAAAGCAGACTGCCGGGGCTGGAATCAGTCTTTGTCAATGATATTATAGATAAGGATGTCATCACGGACAATGAGGATAAGTTAATTGCAGAAATATGGTCTGAAGTACTAAATATGCCTGTTTCAAACATTTCATTAGGCACAGACTTTTTTACAGCTGGAGGGAATAGCTTGAAAGCCATGAGACTAACCAATTTAATAAACAAGAGATTTAATATTTCAATTAACATAAGCCTTTTATTTAATGGATCTGAATTTAGATTGTTTAGCTCGAAGGTGAAAAGCTATTTGGGTAAAAAAGAATATAGTATAGAAATATAATTTATGGTAATATCTGAACTAATTGAATTATTGAATAAACATGGAATTGATATAAATTCCGATGGAGAAAACCTCAAGTTGCAATCTGATATCGAAATCGATGTCTATATTCTTAATCTCATTAAAGAGTATAAGAATGAACTAATAGCACATTGTCATAAAAATGCAGTATCTATTATTAAAAAACAGGAGCCTAGAGACTCGGGTTATTTGCTGAGTCCAGTCCAAAATAGGTTATGGATTCTTTCACAATTTGAAAATATTGGCAGTGCCTATAACATGCCATGGGTTTTTAACTGGAAGAGCAGTTTGGACATTCCCAAGTTGATAGCAGCCTACCATAGAATTATTCAAAAACATGAATCACTTCGAACTATTTTTGATATCGATGAAAGTGCCCAGTTAAGACAATTTGTAAGACCGTTTAATGCGGATTTGTTTCAAGTAGAAATAGTTGATTTTGAGAATAATAAATTAACAAATACAAATGTTGTTTCATCAACAGTAAATGCATTTATTTCAAAAGGGTTTGATTTGCAAAAACTCCCTCTGATAAGGTTGAAAATCCTAAAACATTCTGACAATGAATACACTTTAGCTTTTAGCCTACATCACATAATAGCAGATGGAAGGTCCATCCAAATTCTTCAAAATGATTTACTGAGTTTCTATCAACAGGAATTGGATGGTGTAATTGATAGTTATAATAATCCATCCAATTTAACCTACATAGATTTTTCAGAATGGCAAGTTGCTTATGGAAATTCGCAGGAAGGCATCAGGTCCAAGCAATACTGGCTTAAATTACTTAAACATCCGATTCCCGTATTTGAAGTTTTAGGTTCAAAACCTAGGCCAGCACAGCAAACTTTTCATTCAGGATCCCGTACCATTCATTTTTCTCAGAAAGATATTGATGGGTTACTGGAAATAACAATTCAGGAAAATGGAACCCTGTATATCAGCCTTTTTGCATTGGTTACTCTGGCACTAAATGAGTTTATCCTTGAAGATGAAATGGTGGTCGGATGCCCGGTAGATGGGCGTTTTTCTCCGGAGTTAGAGAACATAGTCGGTTATTTTGTTAATGTTTTACCGATACATGTTAAATTCGATGGTAATAATAGTTTCCAACAACATTATAAAAGTGTTAGAGAGCAGGTATTCGGAGCCTTGCAACATCAGAATTATCCTCTTGATGAAATTGTAGATTCATTAGCAATAAGGCGTGATAGAAGCCGGAATCCATTGTTTGATGTAGTGATAACAATGGATGTTCAGGATGAAGGTATTGCTGAAAACCAAAATTCTCAGCAGATTTCCGGCTATGATAACAGTTTGGAATTCAATGACTCTAAATTTGATTTAACATTTGGTATTAATAAGATTGAGGACGGAATTGAATTTACCTTAAAATATAATAGCGATATATATGATAATACTACGATAGATACAATTGTAAATCATATTGAAAAACTGGTACTTGGAAAAATCAGATATTATGATTGTAAAATATCTGAAATAGAATGGGTAACGAATAATGAAAAAGAGTTTCTGTTAAGGGATAACCCTCATTGCATCAATAACATTTCAATTGATTCAACAGTAGTTTCCTTATTTGAAGCTCAGGTTTTAAAAAGCCCGGAATCAATAGCTTTGGTTTTTGAAAACAATAATTGGACTTACCGGGAATTAAATGAAAAATCAAATGTATTAGCTCATTACTTAATTGAATGTAAAAGTGTAAAAACAGGAGATTTTGTTGGCATAGAGCTGAGCAGAAGTGACTATTTGATTATTTCCATAATAGCTGTAATCAAGGCGGGTGCTGCATATGTTCCGATTAATCCGGATTATCCGGAATATAGAAAGCAATACATCAACGAGGATTCCGGTCTGACACTTATTTTTAATAGCAATGAACTTGACAGATTCAGACTATGGTCAGGCAGTCATCAAACACATTTTGAAAATCCAAGCATAAGCCTGCTTCCTGAGGATGTAGCCTATGTAATGTACACATCCGGTTCAACAGGTAATCCTAAAGGAGTACTTGTTGAACACAGGAATATTGTAAGGTTGATAAGTAATCCGAATTATATTGATTTAAATGAAGATGACAGGTTATTACAAACCGGTGCTATTGAGTTTGATGCCTCAACTTTTGAAATTTGGGGAATCCTGGCAAATGGCGGTCAACTACATATTTTTCATACGGATTTGGTCAAGGATCCAAGCAGTATTAAACGTTACATTAACGAAAAGGGTATAACTATTATGTGGTTTACTGCATCCTATTTCGACTCTATTGTAGTTGAAGATGTTTTACTTTTTGCAGGACTTAAAAAAATTATTGTTGGAGGCTCATCATTAACGCCCATATTAATCAAAAAAGTAAAAGATCAATTTTCCGATCTTTCTATAGTAAATGGTTATGGCCCTACAGAAAATACAACATTTTCGCTTACATATCAAATAAATCAAGTTGAGGATAATATACCGATTGGTAAGCCAGTGAATGGAACCACTGCATATGTATTTAATAAGTACGATAAATTGTTACCTGTAGGATCGATTGGTGAAATTCTCTTAGGAGGAAAAGGATTAGCCAGGGGCTATTTAAATAGAGAAGAGCTAACAAAAGAGAAGTTCATCACTAATCCCTACAATCCCACACAACGCTTATATAGAACTGGCGATTTAGGTAGATTGCGCGAGGACGGTAATTTGGAGTACTTGGGTAGATTAGATGACCAAGTAAAGATCAGGGGTTATAGGATAGAGTTGGGTGAGATCGAGCAGATGCTGACTACCCACCCGAAATCCGGCCAGGCAGTAGTGATAGCCAGAGCGATCACAACCACCACAGACAAGGAACTAATAGCGTATACCTCAGGAGAGGCAACGGCAGAGGAGTTAAAGAGTTACCTAAAAGAGAGGCTACCGAGCTATATGGTGCCGAACTACTATGTAAAACTGGAAAATATACCATTAACCAGCAATGGCAAGGTTGATAGAAAGGGGTTGCCAGATCCGGAGGGCACGGGAATGCAACAAGCCACTTACATAGCCCCAGTTACGGAAACAGAAAAGAAACTGTTAAAGATATGGTCAGAGGTTCTGGGAGTACAAGAGGAAGAATTAAGTATCAAGGCAGACTTTTTTGATTTGGGTGGTCATAGTATTAAGGCAATACGCTTATTGGGTCAGGCGAATAAACAGTTGGGCGTAAAACTGGCATTGAAAGAGTTGTTTGCCAACTCCACGATAGAGCAATTAGGAAAACTGATAAGTACATCAACAGAAAAAGCAACCTACACTGCAATACCAACCATTCAAGAATCGGAGAACTATGCAGTCAGTTCGGCTCAACGCAGGTTATGGGTGTTGAGCAGATTTGAGGGGGCGAATGAGGCTTATAATATTCCTCAGGTAGTAAGATTAGAGGGGAGCTTAAATGAAGACGCTTTCACAAAATCTTACCAAGGACTCCTTAATAGACACGAGG